>CAZNKW010000110.1:0-4576 GCA_964573655.1 uncultured Dehalococcoidia bacterium | reverse complement strand
GGACAGACCCTGCTTGAGGTTGGCTGCGGGACAGGGCATAATCTGGAGTTCTTCAAGGGGCTGGGGCTGGAGGTTGCCGGTGTTGACCCTTCGGAGCATATGCTGGAGATAGCCGGGAAGAAGCTTCAGGCTGGAGCTACTCTCTCCCTGGGGCAGGCTGAGGAGCTGAACTTTGGGGATGGTTCCTTTGACATTGTGACCCTGGTCACTATGCTGGAATTCTGTTTGGACCCGACAGAAGCGCTGAAAGAGGCAGCCCGGGTGGCCAGGGAGAAGGTCTACCTTGGGGTTCTGAACAAGGCCTCGCTCCTGGCCATAGTTCGCCGAGTTAAGGGCAGGTTCCGAGAGAGCGTGTACAATCAGGCTAAGTTTTACACTATCTGGGCAATAGAACGGATGGTGAAAAGGGAGCTGGGAAATGTTCCGCTCACTTGGGGGAGTGTGCTGCTCTTTCCCTTAGGGTGGCATCGCTATTGCCACAGGGCAGACCGCCTGCTCTGCTTTCGCAGGAACCCTTTTGGCGCCTTCCTCGGCCTCTGCATTAATGTGGCCGGAAGTTCAGGGGAAGTAGCCCGCGTGACCAGTCTGTACGCCCCACAAGCTAGTTCTGGCTGATCCTAGACCTTGCATGTCGCTCATCAAATTAGTCCAAATTGATATCTGCTACTCACCCTATGTTCAAGAAGATTAGCGGGTGTTTCCCATGCAGCTGAAATTGTTATCGAAGTCAGTCAAGCTATAAGCCCTTATCAACAACGTAGGCAACAAGGTCAGCCAGGCGGCAGCTATAACCCCACTCATTGTCATACCAGGCGAGCACCTTCACCATATTGCCGGCAATGACCATTGTGCTCAGCGAATCGAAAATGGCGCTGGCAGGATTGCCCTTGAAGTCAAGGCTCACCAGCGGCTCTTCACAATACTCTAGGATGCCCTTGAGCTTTCCCTCAGCAGCTACTCGGAAGGCCTGGTTTACTTCTTCAGCGGTGACCTCTCTCTCCAGGTCTGCCACCAAGTCGCATAGGGATACCGTAGGGACCGGCACTCTGAAGGCAACCCCATGAAGCCTGCCTTTAAGTTCAGGGATCACCTGGGTTACTGCCCTAGCAGCGCCGGTGGTGGTGGGGACAATATTCATTGCCGCTGCCCGAGCACGGCGCAAATCGCTATGGAACATATCCAGTGTCCTCTGGTCATTGGTGTAGGCATGGATGGTGGACATCAGTCCTTTACTTACCCCGAAGCTTTGATGCAGAACCTTGACTACTGGAGCAACGCAGTTAGTGGTGCAGGAGGCATTGGAAAGGATGCGGTGCTTGTCAGGGTCATACTTTTCTTCATTGACACCCAGGACGATGGTGATGTCCTCACCCTTGGCTGGGGCTGAGATGATTACCTTCTTGGCACCACCCTGGAAGTGGGCGGCTGCCTTAGCTGCTTCGGTAAAAAGCCCGGTGGACTCGATGACCACCTCCACTCCATAGTTACTCCAGCCAATTTTGCCAGGGTCGCGTTCTGCCAGGACCTTTACTGTCTTACCGTCGGCAATGATCGAGTCCTTCGTAGCCTCTACCTTGCCGGGATAGGCACCATAGTTGCTATCATACTTGAGGAGATGGGCATTGGTCTTGGGGTCAGTGAGGTCATTAACAACAGTTACCTCCAGTTTTTTAGGATAGTACTGTTTAATGGCCCTAAAAGCCAGCCTGCCAATACGTCCAAAACCATTGATGCCGATTTTGGTTGCCATGGTTTTCCTCCCATTTCAGCATTTCTCTGAATAGGAACTGTAGTGCTCCGACAAGTCGGAGCACGACTTTTGTTGGCAGAGATTACTTATGCGCTCGCTGCCATCGGGTTTTTTTCAGCAGCTTCTTCTGCTTATGTTTGGCCATCTTCTTCTGTCGCCATTTACGAACGGAACCCATAGGCTTTACCTTTCATATAACCACCTACCTTGCTTAATTGCCTTTGACTGCGCTTGAGCATATCGAGGAAGGCTTCAATTTTTGTCCGCAGATGCGGAGTTAACATATAATCAGCATTTCCTTCTAAGGTCAAGACCGGCAAGTCGATAGCCTGACGGAATATGATATCACCAATTGCTCGATGGCAAAAGGCTTGAACGTAGTGAATCACCCCATCTACCCTTCGACGGCGCAGCTCTGGGATAATGTCATTGAGTCGGTCGAAGATGGAGTAAGGGTAGGTGTAATTAGCGTATTGTTCAGCCAGGGAGTTCCCTGGTTGAGGCATGGCGAACTGGCGTTGCACTTCGTTAAACACTATCCTGGCCCCCTGTTGTTCCACGTATCGATACAGGTCTTGGGCAAAGATAGGAGGCACACCGATATAACCCAGGCGAAGCATGTCTTCGGGGTAGGGCTGGTGTTGGCAACACTCAAAGAGAAATTGGTTTAGCTCCTGCCCATACTTATGGTAGTCTCCATTGAAATCCGAACTGGAGACCAACCATAGGTGGTTCTGCCAACTGCTAACTAGATTATCTTTCCAGGTAAGCTCATCGAGCTGGCTAGTCAGGCGGCGACAAAGGGCAAGCTCTTCTTTCACCTTCTCTGCTGCCTCCAGGGTAGTGCCTAAGGCCTCAGACAGCGCTTCCAGGGAGAGCTGCATCAGATTGGCATCGGGGCTATTAGGGTAGGCAAAGGGGATGACCTTAAAGCCCCTCAGCTTAAGAACCTCCATGAGCATGATGGTATTGGAGCAATCCCCTGTAGTGACACAAAGGACGGTGTCGATGTCATGGTCTACGCACACCCCATAGATACCCTTGATCCAGGCACAACAGTTCTGAGGAAAGCCAGAGCGTTCGGCAATATTCACTAGCCGATGAGGATGAGGGTCGCTGACAAAGACATTGTTCAGGTCAACAGGCTTGTATCCTGCTGCCAACAACACCTCTATTGGAACAGTAGTAGTAATGCCGATGGTTTTCATTGCACCCCTGGAGTATTATAAAACATAATGCCGTCTTGGAGAAACCTTTCCGCCTTCCCCTCAGCCCGCAGTGGCTCCAGATGAGCTAGGGCTGATATGACCGCCAGACGCTTATCTAGAGGGGATAGCTCTTCAAAAGACATAGTAACCCCGTTTATTATCCAGGGAATTTTGAGGGATACTTGGTAGGCTGTCTTTGCCCCCTCTTTTAGAACGTTGATAATGGCCGCTCTTCTCTCTTCATGATGGCGATACAATTCTTTGATTCTCTGCCTCAGACCGGTAAAGACATGCTCATGCGCGGGGAGGATAAGGTCAACCTCTAATTGCTCCATAGCTTCCAGAGAGTGGAGATAATCGCCAAGAGGATTAGGCCCCGACTGAGGATGTAAACCGACATTGGGGAATATGGTAGGTAATATGTGGTCTCCGGAGAGCAAAATCCTCTCCCTTGGCTCATAGAGGCAAATATGTCCTGGGGAGTGCCCTGGTGTCCAGAGCACCTCAAAATTGAAAGAGCCGTGAGGGATTTTTTCGCCCCCCTTTAGAGCTATCTCCGGCGAGGCAGGCAAAACAAATTTCCTCACTCCTAGTGAGGCTTTCTGGAGGCGAGGTAGTTCCCTCTTAGGTACCCCGTGAAGATGGAGCCACTGGGCCATTTCAGCTAAAAGATTATCCATACTGATGTATCTGGAATAGACGAAGTCTTTCTCCACTTGGTGTAAAGCGACCTTTGCCTTGGACAGTTGTTCCAGCCTGCCTGCCAGACCAAAGTGGTCAGCATGGAAGTGGGTGATTATTATTTGGCTAATATCCTCAAAGCCAATCCCCATTTCCTTTGTCTGTTTTTCCAAGGCATCAAAAGCTTCCTTAGTGTCCCAGCCAGTGTCAACCATCATCCACCCCTCTTTCCCTTGAATAAGATAGACGTTAACTGCCAATTGGTCGTTAGGGATGGGAACGGGCAACTTTAATTGATGTACACCTGGCACTATCTCCATCTACTTCCTCAGATTATAAAAGGCTCCCTTCCCAGCGTAGTGGGCCTTTGCCCCCAATTCCTCCTCTATTCGGAGGAGGCGGTTGTATTTGCAACATCGCTCTGAACGGCAGGGGGCACCGGCTTTAATAAGCCCGGTGTTCATGGCCACGGCAAGGTCAGCAATAGTGGTGTCCTCCGTCTCGCCGGAGCGGTGGCTGACGATGGCTGTCCAACCTGCTTGCTGTGCCCGGTGAGTAACCCCGAGGGCCTCGGTCAAGGTGCCCACCTGATTCGGCTTAACAAGGATGGAATTGGATGTCCCCTCAGCAATGCCCCGGTTTAAGCGCTCAATATTGGTAGCGTAGAGGTCATCACCGACAATCTGAATGCTTCTGCCTAGCTTCTGCATCAGCAGTTGCCATCCTTCCCAGTCGTCCTCTGCTAGACCATCCTCAAGGCTGATAATAGGGTAGCTTGCTATCCACTGAGCATAGTAATTGACCATCCCTTTTGGGGTAAGGGTGGTACCTTCTTTAGCCAGAACATATTTGCCCTGTTGATAAAAGGTGCTAGCCGCGGGATCGAGGGCGATAAAACAATCCTCCCCAGGACTATAGCCTGCTTTTTCAATAGCAG
>CAZNKW010000109.1:2774-4608 GCA_964573655.1 uncultured Dehalococcoidia bacterium | reverse complement strand
CAGATAGCAGCTTTAGTTTGAAAGTAGCCTCTGAGACCGGGGCAAGGAGGATTGTTAAGTTCGCCTTCGAGTATGCCCAGGCAAACAGAAGGAAAAAGGTTACTGCAGTCCATAAAGCCAACATCCTCAAAGCCTCCGATGGTCTCTTTCTCAATGTAGCCCGGGAGGTGGCCAAGAATTACCCCGATATCCAATTTGAGGATGTGATTATAGACACCCTGTGTATGCGCTTAGTACGTAGACCGGAGCAATTTGATGTCCTTGTCCTCCCCAACCTTTACGGGGATTTTGTCTCCGAATTGTGCGCTGGACTCATCGGCGGTTTGGGGTTGGCACCTGGCGCCAATATCGGCGATGAAATAGCTGTCTTCGAACCAACCCATGGTAGTGCTCCTAAATATGCTGGGCAAGACAAGGTAAACCCCATGGCCATGATGCTCTCTGGGGTGATGATGCTCCGACACCTTGGTGAAAAGAAGGCTGCTGACAAATTGGAGAGGGCGATTGCTGCAGTTACTGCCGAAGGCAAAAATGTCACCTATGATCTGAAGCCAGACAATAGCCCTCCAGTGGGGACCTCTAGAGTAGCTGAGGCGGTGATAGAGAAGCTGAAAGAGAAGGATGCACCATAAGGTCACCATTACGGCAAGACGTAGGAGCTCCTTGCCCTAAACCAGCTGCCGAATTAGGGAGCTGGAGAACTTTATGAAGGAAATCCACGTAGATACTATTGTTCAAACGGTAGCCCGCCTATGCCAGGAGGCAAACTTCTTCCTCGGCAAAGACGTCCTCAAAGCTTTGAGGAAAGCAAGAGATAGCGAGGAATCTTCTGTGGCAAGAGAAACCCTGCAACAAATCTTGCAGAATGCTGACATTGCTGCTAAAGAGCGTCTTCCCTTATGCCAGGATTGCGGCAGTGCTACAATTTTGCTTAAGGTAGGGCAAGAGGTTGATATCAAAGGCGGTGATCTCTACGCTGCTGTAGAGGAGGGGGTACGTCAGGGATATGCTCAGGGATATCTACGTAAATCGATAGTACATCATCCCTTTTCAACCAGGATAAACACGAAGGACAACTGCCCTCCTATCATTCACACCGATATAGTGCCTGGTGATCAGCTTAAGATTACAGTGATGCCTAAGGGAGGAGGCTCAGAGAATATGAGTCGCCTGGCTATGCTTTCGCCGGCGCAAGGCAAGCAGGGGATAATTGACTTTGTAGTAAGGGCAGTAGAGGAAGCTGGCAGTAACCCTTGCCCTCCCATAATTGTAGGGGTGGGGATAGGTGGCACAGCCGAGAAGGCAATGATGCTGGCTAAAGAAGCTTTATTACGCCCGCTAGGCGAACCAAATCCCGAACCCGAGATTGCTGAATTGGAAAAGGAGCTTTTACAGCGCATCAATGCCCTAGGCATTGGTCCCCAGGGCTTTGGAGGCAGAGCCACTGCCTTGGCAGTACATGCTGAAGTCTTCCCCTGTCATATCGCCAGCTTGCCGGCGGCAGTAAATCTTCAATGCCATAGTGCCCGCCATAAGGAAGCCGTGCTCTAAACAATTTGACAACAGGGGTATGCCAACCTTAAAATTAATCGCTAGATTGAAACCGAGGAGACAGAGACATGATCGAGATGAGCATTGACAGTATTCGGGTAAGCGTGATGAACTCTCAGCGAGTAGTGATATTGAAGGAGAACAAAGTGGAGCGATATCTCCCCATCTGGATTGGTCCCACTGAGGCAGATGCCATAGCTATAAAACTACAGGGCGTCTCTGTTCCCCGACCCTTAACTCATGACCTACTGTACTCGATGATTGATGCTTTAGGAGCGAAGGT
>CAZNKW010000109.1:0-2674 GCA_964573655.1 uncultured Dehalococcoidia bacterium | reverse complement strand
GAGAGATTAGTGAAGACGAGCTACGCAAGCTCTCAGCCTTCAGCGATTTTATCAGCACCCTTGACCTGCAGGACTTGGATAAAGGCAAACCTGGAGATAAATAAATTCTAGATATAAGGCCATGGATGAGAGGTTTATTAAGAAGTTGCTCTCCAATATGAAATGCGGGGTTTGTGGTCAGCATTATGAACCAGCCAATATCAACGTTTTGGAGCACCGAGAGGATTTGTGGTTTCTTTCTGTCTATTGTCCTGGCTGTAAGAGCCAAGGCTTAGTAGCTGCTGTTATTAGAGAGGGTAAAGTCACCAAAGTAATTACTGAGCTGACTGAAGCAGAGAAGAGCAAGCTTTCTACACCAATAGGCTCAGACGATGTAATAGATATGCACACCTTCTTAAAGGATTTCAGCGGCGACTTTTCCTCCCTATTCTCTAAAAAGTAAAAGGGGAGGTCGACAAGACTCTTCGAGCTGTAGAAACCTCCCCTCTATCCTTTTGACTCCTTCCTTAGCCCAACCACCTCTTTCTTCTTCTATAATGCTTTACCTCCCGATAGCTCTTCGTTTCTCCCACTGCACTAAGCCCCATATAAAATTCCTTTACATCGGCGTTCTCCCTAAGCTTAGCAGCAGTATCATCGAGGACTATCCTGCCATTCTCTATCACATAGCCATAATTAGCCAGAGAGAGGGCAGCCCGGGCATTCTGCTCTACAAGAAGCATGGAAACCCTTTCCTCTTCGTTAATCCTTTTCAATATCTGGAAAATCTCTTGTACCAGGAGAGGAGCAAGCCCCAAAGACGGCTCATCTAAGAGCATAAGCTTTGGATGGGACATTAAGCACCTTCCCACCACCAGCATTTGCTGTTCCCCTCCAGAGAGGTAGCCGCTTGTCTGACCACGAAGGTCCCTCAGTACAGGGAAGTAATCGTAGACCATATCCAGGTCTCTCTTTAATCTAGCACCATCGCCAGCGATATAAGCCCCGGCCCTTAAATTCTCCTCCACCGTGAGGTGCTCCAGTACCCTTCTCCCCTCCAGAACCTGGATAATCCCTTTCCTGGCTATCTCTTCTGGGTCTCCATTCTCTATCCTCTTCCCTTCAAACTCGATGCTCCCATCAGTTACTTTCCCCTCCTCAATCTTAAGCAGCCCTGAAATAGCCTTAAGGGTGGTAGTCTTCCCAGCACCGTTGCTCCCTAATAAAGCAACAACACCTCCCTCTTCAACATGCAAGGAAACCCCCCTTAACACCAAGATAACATCCATATACTTAACCTCAACATTGTTTAGTTGTAATAGCGGCGTAACAATCACCTCCCTTCTGCTGGGGCAGCCATTTCCTCGCCTAGATAAGCCTTAATGACCACCGGGTCGCGCTTTATCTGCTCAGGAAGCCCCTCAGCGATCTTTCGCCCAAAATCGATGACCATTATCCTATCCGTTATATCCATAACCACACCCATATCATGCTCAATAAGAACGATAGTAATCCCTCGCTCCTCCTGCACGTCCAAAATAAACCTGGCCATATCTTCTTTTTCTTCTACATTCATCCCTGCCATAGGTTCATCCAAAAGCAGCAGCTTCGGCTCCTGAGCCAGTGCCCTTCCTAAATCAATTCGCTTACGTATTCCATAGGGGAGAGCCCCCACCACTGACTTCCTCCACCGCTCTATTTCCAAAAAATCAATAATCTCCTCCACAATCTTCCGATGTTTGATTTCCTCCCTGTGCGCCCTTCCAAAGTAGAGAGCCCCTTCCAGCCAACTAGATTTGAAAAGGAAATGCCTGGCTGCCATCAAGTTATCCACCACGGTTAGTCCAGTATAAAGCTGAATATTCTGAAAAGTTCTGCTTATCCCAAGCTGGGCAACCTTATCCGGTCGGAGCTTGGTAATCCTTTGCCCCTCAAAGTAGATTTCCCCTTTCTGAGCGCGGTAGAACCCGTTGATGCAGTTCAAAATGCAGGTCTTCCCGGCACCATTGGGTCCAATGATAGAAAAGATCTCCCCCTCTCTAACCTCAAAACTGATCTCCTCCAGGGCTTTGACACCTCCAAAGCGAAGATGAAGGTCTTCAATCCTTAACTTAAGCTTATCGCCATCTCCCATATCCTGTCACCTCTGATAATAAGTTGAAATCCTGCCCTAGGACTATGATTAAAGTATAGCTAATCTTCAAGTAAAATCAACCCCACTGATATCCATCACTAATTTAGACATTTAAGCTTTTGATCAGGCTAATCAGACCTCCTTTTGAGACGCGTTACCACCTCATCCAAGGAGAGTTCGACTTGCTCCCCCTTCATCATATCCCTTAGCACCGCTCTACCCCTTTTTATCTCTTCCTCACCAATAATTATGGCTTGAGGCACCCTTAGGGCGTTTGCCTGCTTTAGCTGCGCTTTTAGGCTTCTATCCCCCAAGGCAAGAGTAACTCCAATACCAGCCTGGCGCAACCCAGCCACCAGCTTTACTGCTTCCTTCTTTGCCTCCTCACCCAGGTAAGCCACATAGGCCTTCGCACCAGGTATGGGTAGCAGCTCTATACCTTGCTTCCGCAAATTGAGGATAATCCTTTCTATGCCAGTGGCAAAGCCGATGGCGGGGGTAGGTCTCCCCCCCAACTCCTCCATGAGGTTATCGTAGCGTCCCCCGCCCCCAAGGGTGCTT
>CAZNKW010000108.1:0-4624 GCA_964573655.1 uncultured Dehalococcoidia bacterium | reverse complement strand
ACGCTCTGCTTAGGTTGTGCCGAGGAAGAAGAAGTGGTGGGGAAGGTGGTCATCACCATAGGGGATGTGACAGACATGACGGGACCGGCGGCGACGGCCTTGATTCCCATTGTATATGTACTAGATGATTTAGTTAAGTATTACAATGAGGAAAACCTTATCCCCGGCGTGGAGCTAAAGATGATCCATTATGATGCCAAGTACGACCCTTCCCGAGATTTGCCCGGCTATTACTGGTGCATAGGGAAGGGAGCAAAAGTAATTGTTACTCCTTTGCCCACCACTGGAGAATCGCTGATATTCCAGGCGGAGAGGGACAAAGTCCCCATAGCTTGTCAGACAACCACCGTGCCCCAAATAGAAACCCCTCGATATAATTTTACCCTTGGTGTTCCTGGTGCTTGGCTGATGAAGACTCTCCTTGGATGGCTTCCCGAAAACCATGAGGATTTCCCCATAGATAGACCAGCCACCATTGGCGTTGCAGGTTGGCAGGAACCCCACATGATGGATGTTTCCAGAGGAGTAGAGGAATATTGCCAGGCTCATTCGGAAGAGTTTGAGTATGTCGGCACTTATCTTACTCCTATGGGCGGAGTGACCTGGAGTGGGGAGGTAGCCAAGCTAAAAGACTGCGATTATGTAGCAATGCCCGGGACTGGCACAGGAATAAGCACCTTCATTAATGAGTTTCGGGTTGCCGGAGGTACAGCAACGCTCCTCCAAACAGATGCCGGAGCTGCTTACCGGGGCTTATTGGTCGACGCTTGTGGATGGGACCGCCTTGACGGAACACTGACTTCACATCCAACGCTATGGTGGGGTGAGCCATCTCCCATAGTCGATCTGGCTGAAGAGGTTCTGCATAGATACCACTCTGACAAAGCTGATGACATAATCCACTCAGGCATAGGGTATATAGGTTCCTTCCACCAGTATTACGCCTTCTTCCAGATCTTGGAGGCGGCCATAGAAGCAGCGGGGGCGGAAAACTTTGATGGTCAAGCCTTTTATAACACAGCCGTAACGTACACAGGAAACTGGGGAGAAGACTATCGGCAATGGGGCTTCACCGCAACTAAACGGCACACCTGGAATTACACAGTGGTATGGGAGTGGGATAAGGATGAGGCGGACCTGGTAAGGGCTAGTGATTGGCTACTTCTTATACAGTAAAGAGTAGGAAGGGGTTCCTTTATATATTGGGAGCTAGGGATCTCGACTAGGCCCTAAGAATTGCTGCTGAGATAGGGCGACTCTGTTGATATGCCACTCTCTGCCAAGGAATTTGGTGATATAACCACAGAATTGTCAGAGTGGATTCCAAAAGCATTGTATAGCGATCCTACGGATGAGATGGCGGACTCTACTAAAGGACTTCTTCTATAAAGCCCGTTACTGGTATGGTGGCAGGGTTGAGAGTGATCTGGACAATATTTAGAGTTGACAAAATAAAGGAGGTAGGCTGCAATTTGAAACAATTACCCTCGTTTACCGTGCCAGAAAACCACTAGACAGGAGGTTCGAAAAGTGGCACAGAAAGTTGGATTCATTGGTCTTGGTGATATAGGACTACCTATGGCAAAAAGGGTGGTGGGGGGTGGATATGAGGTTACCGTCTGTGGTCACGTAAGGCGAGCTCCCATCGAGGAGATGAAGAGCCTAGGGGCAAAGGAGGTTGCTAACCCGAAAGAGGTAGCCCTGGCCTCAGAGGTCACCATCGTCATGGTTCAGACTGACCAGCAGGCGGAGGAGGTGATTTTTGGGCCTGACGGGCTGCTGAAGGGAGTGAAAGGGGGCAATGGGATTCTCCTGATGGGCACCTATGCTCCGGCGTTCTGCAAGAAAGTGGCAGAAGCGGCCAAAGCAAAAAAGGTTCAGGTGCTGGACGCTCCCGTAGTGGGGGCTCGCATGGGGGCAGAGAAAGGGACTCTGGGTATCAGCGTGGGAGGCGATAAAGATGCCCTGGAGAAGTACCGCGCTGTCCTAGAGAAAATGGGCAGGATTACCTACTGTGGCGACATCGGCATGGGGCAGATCGTAAAGCTGGTGAACAATATCTGCGCCACCGTCAACGCCTGGGTACTGGCTGAGGCCTTAAACTGGGGTATAAGGAATGGCGCCACTGAGGAAATGCTCATCGAGCACATCAAAATAGGCTCGGGAAACAGTTTCTCAGCACAAAACTGGCAATGGCTGAAGTCCATGTGGACCGATCCCCCACCGCCGACCTATTATGTCGGAGCCAAGGACCTGGGCCACGTTTTGGATATCGGCGTTGAGCTGAGGCAACCCACTCCCCTCACCGCCCTGTGTTGCGAGCTTTGTAAGGGGCCACCGCCCAAGATACTCCAGGGGCCCACGAAGTAGGGCCGCCCTGTCCAATTGCTGCTCTCGTTTGTAAGATTCAAATGGCAGGACCGCCCAAGTTGACTTAAAATCTTAAATCGGAAGGCAGGGCAAATGGCCAGAGGGGCTTTTAATGGTGTAAAGATCGTCGAGTTTGGGCATTTTCTGCTGGTGCCTACTATTAATGTTAATTCTCTTTAGCTGGAGGGTAAAATGAATACGCCATTAGAAGGTTATCGTGTCTTGGACTGGACTCAGTGGCAAGCAGGCCCAGGTGCTTGCATGCTGCTGGGGGATCTTGGTGCCGATGTGATCAAAATAGAGGACCGGGTTACCGGCGACCCGTCACGAGGAGTCGAACAACTAAGAGGGTTGGCACAGGAAACTCCACGGCAAGCCTATTTTGAGTCCAACAATCGCAATAAGAGAGGGATAGCTCTGGATCTCCGCAAGGAGAAAGGGAAGGAGATTGTTTACCGTCTGGTTGAGAAATCAGATGCATTTATCACCAACTTCCGTGAGTCGGCTGCCGTTAGGTACGGGTTAGACTACAAAACTCTCTCTAGACACAACCCAAAACTGGTATATGGTATCATCTCTGGCTATGGGTTAAAGGGACCGGATGGTGATATCCGCTCCTTTGATGGTCTCGGACAGGCAAGATCAGGGATTATGTTCGCCTGTGACCCTGATGAACCCTACTATATCGTAGGAGGCGTTGCCGATGCAGCGGCAGGCATAATGACCGCCTTTGGTGTGGTGGTAGCGCTTCTCACTCGAGAACGGCAGGGCATTGGGCAGAAAGTTGAAGCGTCAATCTTGTCTAGCATGCTTTTTCAGCAATGGGTCAGCTTGGGCTTTAGATTCATCAGCGGCACGGCATTGCTTCCACAACCCAGAAATAGAGTAACAAATCCGCTCCTCAATATATATAAGTGTGCCGATGACAAATGGGTCTTTCTTTTCCATGGTCAGGCAGATAGGTTTTGGCCCAACGTATGTAGAGCCTTAGGTATCGAGGAGCTACAGAATGACCCCAGGTTCGAGAATATGTGGAAAAGACAAGAGAACAGTGAGGAACTTGTTGGCATCCTGGACAAGGTCTTCGCTACTAAGACTCGTGAGGAGTGGATGAAGAGCTTGCGAGAAAATGATTGCATTTGCGACAGGATCAGTACTCTTGACGATCTGCCTACAGACCCGCAGGTGATAGCCAATAACTACCTCCCTGAGTTTGACCACCCTACTTACGGCAAGACTCGTTATGCACCGATACCCTTTCAACTGAGCAAGACCCCTGGAGCCCTAAGGCTGCCAGCGCCCGAATTTGGTCAGCATACAGAGGAGGTATTGACGGAAATCCTTGGGTACACCTGGGATGACATCGCCAGACTGAAGGAAGATGAAGTGGTCTAGCAGCTGGGGTAGCTTGGAATGATCAGTTCCTGCACCTCGCCACTGCACATTTGTGTAGATTATGTGGGTTCCGTCAGGATGGTCAAAGGGGACATGATGCTGATAACAATAGTGAGTGAGATCATAGCTAGCAAAACCGCCGCTGAGTGGGAAGCCATCGCCCAGGAGTATGATGATAACATGGCTGCATTCAAGAACCAGGGCATAATTATGTAAATTAAGGAGGCGATATGGGCATATGTTATCAGGGTAAAACACTAAAGGGAGCAGTAGATGAGAAGGAGCGAGTTTTCCAGCAAACCGGTTACGCTTATGGGCTGGAGAAACTGGAGCTAGTGGAAGGTGACCCGGCTAAGTTCATGAGATTCCAAATGAGGTTGGTGGCTGCCTGTATCAATGCCAGGGAGACAGCCAAGTTGATATCGGCCAATCCCATGTCGCTGGTACAGGGCGAGCTGCTCTTCTTGCTAGCAACCCCAGAGGGAGACGTTGTCTCCGCTTCCTATGGGCTGGCTGGGCATCTGCAGTCTTTCCCCTTCATGATCCAATCCATAGCTGATCTGGGTTTTGAAGAAGACCCCGGAATCAATGCGGGGGATATCTTCGCCACCAACGATGCCCTCTACGGTGCTCCCCATAACGCAGATAATTACACTTGGGTGCCCATATTCTATAAAGATGAACTGATTGGCTGGACAGTAGGACTGAACCACATTGTCGATGTGGGCGGCCTCCAGCCTGGCGGCCTAGGGGTGATTTCGCCCAGTGTCTTCACCGATGGATTTACCTACCCACCTACCAAGGTAGGAGCGAATTTCAAGACGCATAGGTGGTGGTACCTGCACTGGAAGAGGCGGAC
>CAZNKW010000107.1:259-4677 GCA_964573655.1 uncultured Dehalococcoidia bacterium | reverse complement strand
CATATCATCAGCCCTTTAACCTTTGAGCAGTCTACATTAAATAGCCAGGGGGCGACTCTAGGCTGGCAGCTTATCCCGGGAGGCAAGATAAGGAGTCAAAAGACACCTATTAAGAACCTCTACCAGGCTGGTCACTGGACCTTCCCCGGTGGAGGAGTGTTTCAGGTGGTCACATCAGGGAGGAACGCCGCTCAACTTGTTCTCAGGGGAGGATAAAACTCAAAGAGGGGTGAAGGCTTATGCCGGTTTACGAGTATCGGTGTAACAATTGCCGCCGTAGAGTATCGTTTTATATAAGAGGTCTCTCTGAGAGTTCTGAACCTGTCTGCACTAAATGCGGTAGTAAGAACCTGACCCGTCTTTTCTCTACCTTTGCCCGTCTTAAGACAGATAAGGATGTTTATGAGAGTATCCTCTCTGACTCTGATTTGGTCAAAGGGATGATGGCCAATGACCCTCGTGCCCTGGTGGAGTGGTCACGCAGAATGGAGGGGACAGAGGGAGAGAAAAGCCCCGAATATGAGGAAATGATGGAGAGGATGGAGAGGGGGGAAGGATGGGATAAGGTAGCCAGTGATATGCAGGAGAGGGAATCAGCCTCTTCTGAGACCTCCGAGTCAGAAGAATAAACAATCATGCCCATTTATGAGTTTCGTTGCAATTCTTGCCAGCAAAAAACGAGTCTCTTGGTAAAGAGCATCGGTGAGCTTCTGTCTCCTGTTTGTCCTGCCTGTGGCGGCCGGGAGTTAACCCGCCTTATCTCCAGCTTCGCTTATCATAAGTCGCTGAGCACTGTCTATGAGGAATCGGGCGAGCCCGATAGGGCTGGACCGGACTACTATAAAGACCCCCGCAATATTGGCCGGTGGACAGAGAAGAGGTTTAAGGAAATGGGGATGGAGATGCCCTCACAGGTTGAGGAGATGATTCAAGCTGCCCGTGAGGGGGAGTTGCCTCAGCCGGTGAAGGACCTTCAGCCCGGTTTAACTGAGGTATAGTGTTACGCCTTATTGATGCTAACTTCGATCGCCTGGGAGAGGGGTTGAGAGTGCTGGAAGACGTAGCCCGTTTCCTCCTCAACGACGCTGAGCTTTGCCAGCAACTGAAAACCCTGCGTCATAGGTTAGTGGAAGATATTCACCCCCTGGAGCAGCAGCTCCTCGCTGCTCGAAAGGTGAGGGAGGATGTGGGCGCCTTTAAGGGGCTGCCTGGAGAGGCGAAGCATAAAGACCTCCCTGCCCTGGTAATAGCCAACTCTAGAAGGGTTCAAGAATCGCTCCGGGTCTTAGAAGAGTTCGCCAGGCTTTCCAATACCCCCTTAGCGATAAAGCCAGCAAAACTGGAGCATCTCCGTTTTGAAGTCTATGAGTTGGAGCAAAAGCTTCTCTCCAAATTACTCCGGCAGGACAAATTGAGCCGATTGACTGGGCTTTATCTTGTCCTTGATACTCAAGCCTTGGGTGGTCGCCATGAAGTGGAGGTGGCCGTCCAGGCGATTCGGGGAGGGGCAAAGGTAATTCAACTGCGCGATAAGCAGTACAGCAAAGCAAAGCTATTAGAGGTAGCTCAAAAGCTGAAGAAGGTCTGCACTGAGAAAGAGGTATTGTTTATCATCAATGATTATCTGGACATAGCTCTGGCTTCTGGTGCTGATGGGCTTCATCTGGGTCAAAAGGACCTGCCACTATCAGAGGCGCGTCGCCTTCTCCCCATGGATAAACTTGTCGGCTGCTCCACCACCACCTTATCCCAGGCCGTTCGAGCTCAATCCGCAGGCGCTGATTATATTGCCGTAGGGTCTATCTATCCTACACTGTCAAAGGAGGACTTCAAGCTAGTTGGACTGGACACATTGCGGAGGATTAGAGGAAAGGTGTCATTACCTTTAGTAGCTATTGGCGGTATCGACCAGACCAATGTAGAGGAGGTAATGAAAGCAGGAGCCAATGGGGTGGCGGTGATTAGTGCTGTCTTGGGAGCGGAGGATGTAGAAGGGGCAGCCCGAGAGCTAGCAGCCAGAATAGAACAATTTAGGTCAACAGGAGGGTCTGAAGATGGAGAAAGCAACCTCTAACCTAGAAGTAATTGCCCAAAGGATTAGAGCAAGCTTCACGGCTAAAGACATGGCTCGAGAGAAGGCGCTAAGGCTCTGCCGAGAAGCCATCCGTTATAGCGCTGATGCCATCCGTGCTATCCATCGCAGTGAGTTTGACCAGACTCGTTCTTCCTTAGACACGGCTTATCGCCTCCTCCAGGAAGTGGCGGAAACCTTAGCTGAGCACAGTGATCTCCTTTACGCTGGCTTTGTTCATGACTCCCAGAAGGAGTATGCTGAAGGCTGCAGCACCTTAGCTCTAGCCTTAAACGAGGCTCTCCCTACACCTGAGGCACTGGGCGTTAGGGATGCAGCCTATCTGCAGGGGCTGGGTGAGGCAGTGGGAGAGATGCGTCGCTACATTCTGGATACCATAAGAAAGGGCGACATTTCCCGCTGTGAAGAGCTTCTGTCCGATATGGATGACATCTATGGTGTCCTGGTAACCATGGATTTCCCAGATGCCCTGACCTACGGCTTAAGAAGAACAACCGATGTAGTTCGAGGCATCCTAGAAAAGACCCGTGGAGACCTGACCCTAGCCATTGGGCAAAGGGACTTAGAGCAGAGGCTAGAGCGTTTTAAGAGAGGAGGGGAAGA
This sequence comes from uncultured Dehalococcoidia bacterium, assembly GCA_964573655.1. Classification (GTDB taxonomy): domain Bacteria; phylum Chloroflexota; class Dehalococcoidia; order UBA2247; family RBG-13-53-26; genus CAYWDP01. The sequence continues at coordinate 1,982 of CAZNKW010000107.1, read as the reverse complement.
ATGAGAAAGCCTGTCGTGGCTGGTTCCTTTTATGCTGGCTCAGCAGCCGGGCTGCGCCGCCAGATTGAAGATTGCTTTCAGCATACCTTGGGACCAGGGGCACTCCCCAAGGTACCTAAGGTGAGGAAGAGGCGCATCCTGGGGCTAGTCAGCCCTCACGCCGGCTACATGTACTCTGGCCCGGTGGCGTCTCATGGCTTTTTCCAGCTAGCCTCGGAGGGTAAGCCAGAGACGATTGTGATTTTAGGTCCTAATCACCGTGGCATGGGGGCAGCAGTGGCTTTGAGCAAAGAAGATAAATGGCAAACGCCTCTTGGCGACATCGAGATAGATGGCAAGATAGGGGAGGCGATTGTTTCTGCTGGGCGCTGGGCTAAATGGGACGACATGGCCCATAATTGGGAACACTCCATCGAGGTTCAGTTACCTTTCCTTCAATATATCTACCAGACGGGGTTTAGGGTTGTGCCTATCGCCATGTTGAGGCAGGACTTAGAGGTTAGCCAGGACTTAGGACGAGCTATTGCCGCTGCCTTAAAGGGAAAGGACGGAATAATTGTTGCCAGCTCTGATTTCACCCATTACGAGTCGCAATCATCAGCCAGCAAGAAGGACCACTCAGCCCTGGAGGCCATCCTTAGTCTAGATTCGAGGCAGTTGGAGGAAGTAGTAAATAGCTATAGTATTAGCATGTGTGGCCCCGGACCAGTGATGACCATGCTCACTGCCTGTAAACAGCTAGGAGCAACCAAGGCCCGCCTTCTCCGCTATGCTACCTCGGGGGATATTACCGGCGACTATTCTCAGGTCGTCGGCTATGCCTCTGTAGAGGTCACCGCCTGAAGAAGACAACTCGCTCTAAAAACTGGACATTACACCTTTGCTGCTAAGGAACCTCCCAGCTTATCGCCCAGGGAGGGCAATTAGCTAATAATGAAAGGTACCTATATTTTGCTTATCGAACTGGCTCAACCGCAAGAAATCGCTGTGGGTAGGCTGGGCCTTCTTACTTTTCCCCAAGGTTTCTATGCCTATGTGGGTTCAGCTCTGAAGGGTTTTGAATCCAGGATAAACCATCACCTGCGAGAAAAGAAAAAATCCCGCTGGCACATTGATTATCTTCTTCAGCAGGCCTTAATCAAGGAAATAATCCTTTGGGAAACTGAAGAAAGGGCTGAGTGTATTCTGGCTCAGACCCTGTCCCAGGAGTTTCGCTCCGTCTCCGGTTTTGGCTCCAGCGATTGTAGGTGTAGTAGTCACTTGTATTTTGAAGCTGAGAAAGGTAAGCTAGAAAAGGGAATTTTGGAGGCCGTCAAGTCTCTAGCCATATAGTGATCATTGCTGTGAAAATAGGGTTTCCCCCATTCGCCTCCAAGAGTCTCGGCGACCTGAGCTTGTCGAAGGGAGCTTGCGGAAAGGGAATCGACACCCTCACCCTGCCCTCTCCCATCAAGTCAAGGGAGAGGGAAATATATGTCCTCCCTCCCCTAGCGGGAGGGAGTCAGAGGGAGGGGGATAGAGAGCAATATACCTAAGGTTGCCTATTTTCATCTTTTGTGGCGCCGATGACAATCGGCAGCCATATAGAGAAGGAGGTTGAGAATCAAAGCATCGCCAGAAAAGAACAAGTCTTCACCTAGACTGGGACTGATATTCCACATCCAGAGATTTAGCATCCATGATGGCCCGGGAATCAGGACTACCGTATTTCTCAAAGGCTGCC
>CAZNKW010000107.1:0-249 GCA_964573655.1 uncultured Dehalococcoidia bacterium | reverse complement strand
ATATGAGGGTGTTTAGTGTCATTGCGAGGGACAAAGTCCCGAAGCAATCTCTGGACAGGCCTAGAACAGGCTCTGCAATTTTAAGAACAACTACGAGATTGCCTCGCTTCGCTCGCAATGACAGCTTGAGTTGCTAAACACCTTCTGCCAATATAGAAAGGGGGAGTCAAGATTAAAGCATCGCCAGAAGAGAACAAGTCTTCGCCTAGATTGGGATTGATTTTCCACATCCAGAGGTTTAGCATTCAT
>CAZNKW010000106.1:0-4719 GCA_964573655.1 uncultured Dehalococcoidia bacterium | reverse complement strand
GGGAGAGTCTGAAGGCAGCCCTTGGAAAATACATAATGTGAGTTACAGGGATAAACTCCAGGGTCTCCGTCTATTATGCGAACATTAGAAAATAGTGAAGAAGGTTGATTATGTTTAATTCAGCACTCGTCGGCGTAGTAATGCTTGGGCTATCGCACGGGGTTGAACCCGGACATGGTTGGCCTGTTGCTATGCTGTATTCCGTCCGACAAAGAAACCCTACTCTTGGTGCTATTCTCAGTTCAAGCATAATAGGAGTGGGGCACTTGATCTCATCTGTTGCTGTTGTTATCGCTTACGTTTTGCTGAATTCATGGCTAGACTTTGAAGCTCCCTGGCTAAAATATCTGGCAGCAGGTGTCTTGCTTCTACTCGCCATTAGACTGTGGAGGGAGAAGTCTGACTCGCTAGAGAAACAGCACGGTCATATCCATGAAAACAATCCGGAGGTCGAGCATGAACATGAGCATGAACACCAAGGCCAAAGTCAACATACCCATCAGCACAAGCACTCACTGGGAGTTGCATTGGGTCTTTGGGGGCTAGCATCGTTTGCTTTTATTCTTGGTTTCGCCCATGAGGAGGAGTTAGCTCTGCTTGCTCTGGTAGCCGGTGGAATCAACGCTTGGGTCCTCATGATTTCATACGGCGTAGCAGTATTGTTGGGACTAATTGTTATAACGGTTGCATCCGTAAAAATCTATAGGGTATTGCAGCCCAAACTGATACGTTATGAGAGATACGTCCCGAAGGTAAGCGCCGGCCTTCTTATAGTAATGGCTATCTTAGTCGTTTTCTTGTAAACCAATTGGTATTCACTTATCTCGATTGGTGCTACCAGAGGTGCAACACTAAACCATCTTGTCTAATCGTGCCAAGTAGGTTATCTCAGGGTACAAGGCGCTGGGGGATATGAGCACAAAAGGGCGATGAGGGACTACTCCTCTTGAAGTCCGAGCAGTTCTCAGTAGATTAGAAAAGCGGCTCTTCGACCCCACGTTTCGCTACCGGTTCCGATTCTAGGGCGTCTTGGAGAGTGGTCAAGACAAACTCCTTACCCTGACAGCTTAAGACAGGTCTAAGGTCTTGTCGATGACATTTTAGGGCATTTTTGTCAAAAGCAGTCGCCCTGGTTAGCTTTGTGGCGTCCCTGGTGGGACTCGAACCCACAACCTACTGCTTAGAAGGCAGTTGCTCTGTCCTATTGAGCTACAGGGACAAAGCTCATCTCAATATATCATAACGGGTAAGATAGAGTAAAGGCAGGCAAGGATAAGAGCGTTGAACAATTCTAACTGTCATTCTGACCCCGATTTATCGGGGGAAGAATCTGAGACCCTTCCCCTTCACCTTGTTCAGGGTCAGGGTGACAGTTAAACAATCTCGGCAAGGATAAGAGGTAGATCCTCTATAGGCCAAGGATAGCCAGGCCAAACTCAAAAATCGCTGCCCTAGCCCAGCCAGGGAAGCGTAGACCAGTAAGGATTACTTCAACCACAAATATGCCTGCCACCCGGCAAGGCAGACGGAGGTAACGATCACCCCGGCAATAAGTACCCCTAAGGCGATAGAGACAAAAGCACGCTTAAATTCCATCCCGAGGAGAAAGGCAACCAGTGCACCGGTCCAGGCACCGGTCGCTGGAAGAGGGACAGCCACAAAGAGCATGAGACCAAGCCCCTCATATCTCTCGACATTCCTTCCCCGCCGCCTAGTGCGCTCAAACAGCCATTTAAGAATTCGGTCAAATATTTCTATTCTGCTGAGAAGCCTTGATAGAGGGTCAAGGAATAAGAGGAGGAAGGGGATAGGAAGGAGGTTACCCAGAAGTGAGACTAAGAAAACAGAATACCAAGTGAGATCATACCCAAATAATCCTGTTGGAATCCCTCCTCGAAGTTCGGATATAGGTGCAGCTGAGATGAGGAACACCCAGAGATGATCTAGGCTCATAATATCTTTCTTGAACTGACTAAGATTAGCAAATCTAAAGCGCTATGCCAAACCAATCGAGAAGGTAACCTAGCCCCCACCACCCGAGGAGGGCAACGCCCGTTCCCTTGATTGTCTTGCCCACCCAGCACAGGAGAAAAAATTTCCATGCCGGATAGCGTAAAGCTCCGGCTGTGGCACCTATCAGGTCAAAGAAGGGGTCAAATACTGCTGCAGAGAGAACAAGGGCCAAAGAACCCCTCTTCTTCATCCATGCCTCCACTCGAGAATAGATTCCTCCAAACTTCTCCTTGAGAAATACGTGTCCACCACGACCAGCAAGGTAGCCCGTAAATTCTCCAATGGCTTCACCTAGTCCAGCAGCTAGGCCAACGAAAAAGGGGTTTGGCAATATCCCACCTAAAGCAAAGATCACCGGCACACCCGGGACATAAATGATAATAGTAGCTGCCGCCATAAGGCTGATAAGGAAAGCCCCGAGGTAACCGTATTCTTTGAAGTTTGCTAGCTCTCCTCTAAAAGCTACCGCCAGAGCTGCTATTCCAATAACCACCAACCCCGATATGATGATTAGATACCATTTGATCTTGGGAGACTCTTCCCTACCCTCAGTAACACTTGTGCCCATCTCTTACTGCTTGAGGATACAGTCCAAACTAGGTGGAAGTCAACAAACGTGTGGGGACGGCCGCTTTCATAGTTTTGTATTCTGGTGCAGACATAACTCGAAAATAAGGCGCAAAAGTGGTATGATGGTGTAGCAGAGGACTGAAAGGATATGTCAGGCCATTCTAAATGGGCGCAGATCAAACGGCAAAAAGGGGTGGCTGATGCCAGGCGGGGGCAGCTTTTCACCAAGCTGGCTAGGGAGATTATGGTGGCAGTACGCGAAGGGGGAAGCAACCCAGAGCATAACTTTCGCCTCCGTCTCATAGTGCAAAAATGCCGCGATAACAATATGCCCTGGGAGAATATTGATAGGGCTATCAAGAAAGCTAGCGGTGAGGCAGCAAGCACAAAACTAGCTGAGGCGAACTTTGAAGGGTATGGGCCTGGTGGTGTAGCCATCCTCCTCCAGGTATTAACCGACAACCGCAATCGCACCCTTCAAGAGGTACGCAATATCTTCTCCCGAGGTGGGGGCAGCTTGGGGGAGGCAGGCTCTGTATCTTGGCTCTTTCAGCCGAAAGGGGTGATCACCGTAGAAACTAATCAGATTGATGCTGAGGAGGTTGCTCTTTGGGCTATTGACGCTGGTGCTGAAGATGTCAAGATTGAAAAGGGTTACCTGGAGGTTCATGCTGAACCAGATAAACTGGAAACATTACGCCAGGCTTTAGAGCAGAAAAACTGGCCCATAATCTCTGCCGAGGTATCAATGATACCTAAGACTACCCTAAAGTTGGAGGAGCATGAAGCATGGCGAGCCCTCAAGCTCTTGGACAGGCTAGAGGAAATGGATGAGGTGCAGCGGGTATTCTCTAACGTAGACTTCTCTGAGGAGGTCTTGGAAAAGCTGAGGGCTCAAGCCTGAGGGATAAGTAATGCGAATCTTAGGCATTGACCCAGGCACCTTAATCATGGGCTATGGCTTGATTGAGGATAGGGATGAGGAGCTAAGGATGCTCCATTGCGGTATTTTGACAGCTTCCAGCCATATGTCCCTGGCTGAGCGACTATACCAGTTATATCTAGGGCTCAAGGAGCTGATCAATGCCTATCAGCCTGATGAGGTAGCCGTTGAGGAACCCTTCGTAGCCCAAAATGCTCGCACAGCTTTAGCTATAGGTCGTGCACAGGCAATAGCTATGCTGGCTGCTGCCGGCAATAGTATCCCTATTTATACCTATCCACCAGCTAAGGTGAAACAAGTAGTAACTGACTACGGAGGTAGTGAGAAAGAGCAGGTGCAGCAGATGGTGTGCATCCAGCTAGGACTGTCCCAAATCCCCCAGCCCAGCGATGCTGCTGATGCTCTAGCGGTAGCCCTCTGCCACCTCAGAGAGAGACAATTAGCCAAGCTAACAGCAAGAAGTGACTGAAGATAAATATGATCGCTGCTATTGAAGGGACTCTAGAACTCCGCGGCACCGACCGGATTGTCATTAAAGTGGGTGGGGTGAGTCTACAGGTCTATGTGCCAGCCTCTTCCTTAAATCAACTTGGTGCTATAGGCAAGAAGGTGCACCTCTATACACATCTTCACTGGAAGGAAGACAATATAGCCCTTTACGGCTTTATCTCCCAGCAAGAGCTTGACCTTTTCAAAATGCTTACCAGCGTCAATGGTGTTGGCCCAAAAACAGCCCTGGCCATGCTTTCTCACCTGAGTCCCGAGCAGCTAGCCTTGGCTATTGCCAGTGGGAATGTTGACCTCCTCACTCAAGTACCTGGTGTGGGTAAAAAGACAGCCAATCGTTTGGTGCTGGAGCTGAAGGGCAAGCTAGAAAAGGGAGGGGTGGGGGTCGGTCCTTATTTAACCCAGGATAATGCTGAGGTAGTAGCCGCTCTGACCAACCTTGGCTACTCTGCTGCTGAGGCCACTAAAGCTGTAGCCGAGCTTCCTTCCTCCCCTGACCTCAGCCTGGAGGACAAAATAAAGCTCGCCCTGCAGCATCTGGCAAAGTGATGAAAGGCTTCACTGGTGCCGGATGACGGTAGAGATAGTAGGCTGGGTGCAGCATAGCGAAACCCACTATCCCAAGTACGCATAGTCGAAAGGTGGGTTTCACCCACCCTACAGAACTTGACCAGGGTCAAATTCAT
>CAZNKW010000105.1:0-4774 GCA_964573655.1 uncultured Dehalococcoidia bacterium | reverse complement strand
AACAGATACAAAGCTATCCCCTATCTCCTATTTGTGCTACAATTAAATCCTGCCTGAGTAAGGAGGGGAATTCTTGACTCGCATCATTGTAGTCAGGCATGGGCAAACTGCCTGGAACGAAGGGGAGGGGGAAAGGTTTCGGGGAAGAGCCGAGGTGGAGCTGGATGACCAGGGTATCAGGCAAGCTAGGGCCACAGCAGCAAGGTTGGCTCATTGGAAAGCAGCAGCCATCTATTCCAGCCCCTTAAAAAGAGCTCTGAGCACAGCAAACATCCTGGCAGAACCCGTGAAACTCCCCGTGCAGCCGGTGGAAGGGCTTATCGATATAGACTACGGGAGATGGCAAGGGCTTTCGTTAAAGGAAGCAGCAGAGGAGGATAGTAAGCTCTACAAGCTCTGGTTAAAGAGTCCTCACCTGGTCACCTTCCCCCAAGGTGAGAGCCTGGAACAAGTTCAAAAAAGGGTGGTTAGCGCTGTAGAGATCTTAGTACCACAGCACCCCGGGCAAAGTATTGTTCTCGTCTCACACAAGGTAGTGTGTAAGGTCTTGTTTTGTAGCCTCCTTGGTCTGGATACCTCCCACTTCTGGCAATTACAGCAGGACCCTTGTGCTATCAATATTGTGGAAGCAGGTGAGAACGCCACAGCAGTAGTGTCGCTCAATGATAACTGCCACCTTAAGGAATTGAAGTGACGATAAGGGAAATCCTTCACCTTTTACAGCGAGAGTATGTTCTGCGTCACCGGCAGCCGGACCACGACCCGGTTTCTACGCTAATGGCCACTGTCCTTTCCCAAAACACCTCAGACGCAAATTCAAAGCGCGCCTTCCATTCCCTTGTTACCGCCTTTGGTAACTGGGAAGCAGTGGCTGAGGCCGGTGTTGATGAAATAGCACAATCCATCAGGCTAGGGGGGTTAGCTGAAGTTAAAGCAAAGCGAATGAAGCTCATTCTCCAGGAGATTCGTGAACTACAAGGCTGCCTTGACCTAAGCTTCCTCAGGGAACTCCCTTTATCTGAGGCCAAATCCTGGCTCAGGCAGCTACCTGGGGTAGGACCAAAAACCGCTGGATGTGTATTGCTCTTTTCCCTGGGGAGGCCTGCCCTACCTGTAGATACTCACGTCTTCCGAGTGGCCAAAAGGTTAGGGTTAATTGACTCCAAGGTCTCCCCCGAGCGGGCGCATGAGCTTCTGGAGAACCTGGTTCCACCAGGGGATATCTATGATTTCCATATCTACATGGTGGAACATGGCCGGCGGATATGTAAAGCCCAGCGACCCCGCTGTCACCTCTGCGTGTTACAAGGGCTTTGTCCCAGTTATAATAACCCCACAAAATCTTCGATTTTGCGGGGGCCCCGCAGCAAGTCGCGGGGCATAGAATTCAAATTAAGAAACACTAAGAAAGGAAAAAGAGACTAGAAAATGCAGCCAGCGAAAATAAGCATTATCAATATCACCAGCTATATAGGCACAGAACTGGCTCGGTTACTTTACCGTCACCCCAGGGTGCAAATTATCTCCGTTACCGGACGAAGTGAGATGGGGAAAAACCTGAGTGAAGTTCTGCCTCATCTTTCAGAGATCGACCTTCCTATCGAGGCAGAGCCTAAGGAAGCTGACTTGGTTTTCTCCTCCTTGCCCCACAAGGCGAGCGCCGAAGCTCTTCTGCCTTTGATAGAGAGGGGTATAAGGATAGTAGACCTCAGTGCTGACTTTAGGCTGAAGAAGGCTGAGTCATACCAGCGCTGGTATGACTTCACTCACCCTGCCCCAGAATTTCTGAAGAAGGCTGTCTATGGGCTGACTGAATTCCATCGCCCCCAAATTGCCCACTCCTCTTTAGTAGCTAACCCTGGCTGCTATCCGGTAAGTGCCCTCCTTGCCCTAGCTCCAGCAGTCAAAGAAAGGCTTATTCATCCTGATATCATCGTTGATAGCAAGTCTGGCATATCTGGAGCAGGAAGAACCCTAAGCCTGGGAACCCACTATTCAGAGGTTAATGAAAATGTTTCCGCTTATGCCCTAGAGGGACATCGCCATCTACCCGAAATCCTCCAGGAGCTAAAAGCCCTTAGCCCTGACTTTTCACCCTCGTTAACCTTCCTCCCTCATCTGGTGCCAATGACCCGAGGGATTCTAAGCTCCTGCTATGCTCAGCTAGTAGAGGGGAAGATAGCTAGCAGTCAAAAGGGGATAGCGAAATTAAGACAAATTTACCGAGACTTTTATAGAGGCGAGCCTTTTGTGAGGATTGTCGAGGCCCCACCGCAGACCAAGCAAACCTGGGGAAGCAATCTCTGCCTTATCTATCCGACCATTGACTTGAGGACAAACCGACTGATAGTGATTAGCTGCCTTGACAATCTAGTCAAAGGAGGGGCAGGGCAGGCCATCCAGAATATGAACCTCATGCTGGGCTTTCCTGAAACTATGGGGCTAGAAGCGCTTGCTATCTATCCCTAGCTAAAGTATACTTCAAGCTGGCGCCCTCATCGTCTAGTGGCCTAGGACATCGGCCTTTCAAGCCGAAAACAGGGATTCGAATTCCCTTGAGGGCACTCTACTTGCTGTGGTCTGGCGATAGTAGGTCGAGGCGAAGGCAGTGGCAATAGAAACTAATGTAGACAGCCACTGCCAAATGAGGCACGGGGCGATAACCTCTGAGAGCCAGTCGGATTTGGATGAGGAACGGAGGCAAGTAATGGAGAAACAGCAATTTGAGCACTTGGTAGCGCTATTAAAAGAACTTAATGAAGATTTGGAGAGCATAAGTGTTGGTTTGGGTGAGATAGTCAATTCTCTGGGTGACATAAGGGATGAGATAAAGGAACTCAAGAGTGGTCACTGACGTCTCACCGAGTACAGCATCCTTTTCTCACGTGCTGGTAGGTTTTATGTCGCTAATCCATAAGCATGAGGGTGGGGTACGGGCTTGAGTTTAGCTACATGCCCTATATCTCTTTGTTCAGTATCTTCTCCTTGAGGGTCTCCCACTGCATCTTTGTGAGTCGGCAGGTGTTTTTCCCCTCCCCTATTTCCACCTCTTTGTCCGTTATCTTGACGACTGGGCAACACGCCCCTGAACTGCATAGGCTTACTATTTTCATCCCTTTGGTGTTACTCCTTTCGCTTCAGTATTTGTAGCGCCGTTTACCCCACCCACAATTACTCCATTTTGGGTACATGCAGCTCTCCCGTATGTGACTTTTGTCTCTCTAAAGATTTCCATCCTGTCCTCCGACACCCAATCATTTCCCAAGAGCAGCTTGGAAATAAGCATTGCTTTTTTCACTCAGCCGGTCTGTAGACGCAGACTCGGAGCTGTATCAACCAGTGACCCACCTCTCCCTGCTGACTTCAACCTCCTTCCACTTTGCTATTACGTGCCTCACGCGAGCTTGAATTCATACCCTTGCTGATTGTGCTATAATATCACCGGGGAGTTTCCGGTCTTAGGCTAAGACTACATGAACACAGGCAAGAGGAGCGAGCTGACTTCGGATCCGCCTAACGACTGTTGGACAAGAATTAGCAAAGGGAAGATAAAAGCATGAGAATACATGCAAGCGTCAAACTCCAAGGAGAGAGCAATGAACTTGTGGTAAGTGCTCTAATTGATACAGAAGCAGAAATATCAATGATGCATTCAACTATAGCTCGGAACATTGGAGCATGGCACACCAATATGCTAACAAAGGTTGAAGATGTACAGGGTGAAGTCAGGACATTACCAATCGTTGTTGCTTACCTAAGTTTTCCCTCTCTCATGAATATTGGCGGTGAGCTTGCCTTTGCCATGAGCGATGAAGGGGACGGACTTGTCATAGGCACAGATATCTTGGAGCTTTTGGGTATCACTGTGGATACAAAAACGCATCAACTATCAGTATCAGAGAGGAACGAAACCTGGGAAGCCTTTAAGACATTAGCTAGTATGGGAGTGTTAATCTATCCAGGGGCAAAGACACTCCATGCGCTGTCTAGGCAAAAGGATCAGACGAACTCTGGCTAACAGGAACTATATCGAAAATGGGCAATAACCCAGTCAGGCAGATTTGGAGAGCAAAAAGAATTCTTTTCCGGCAGAGATTCAGCTACACAGCACGAAAGAATGGTGACCGGAGCGTTTCAACCCTCTGTGGTGAACATGTTCCAGGCAATCCTGCCTCCCGCTTCTTCACTGCAGGAAGTTGACCCTGGAGGAGTCGCAGCCTGACCATAAGAGCTTGCCTATTGCCTGTCGCTCCTCCATATTGGTGATAGGTTCTATTTCAGACAGGGCCTCACCTTTCTCATTTTTTCCGTATTGCCATCTCAGCACATACCCCGCCACATTTATGCCTCCTATATGGCCAGCGTAGCCGCCACAACAGGTGGTAACTCCAAAAGCCTCGGTGTACTGATAGAGAACTTTTCGGCCTAGGTATTCCAGCATTTTCTCAGTGACGGTGTAGTGTCTGCCTTCAGCACCGATGGCCTCATTCTGGGGTACATGAGTATATGCATATGCCATAGCCTGTTATCTTCCTCCTTTACCAGCAAATTATTTTAAACTATTTTAGGTCAAGCGGCAATCCTTGTATGCGACTTCTATCTCAAAAATAAATCTCTTCCCCAGCGTTGCTCTAAACTATTGACCCGTGAAGCCTTAGGCTGTCCTTAAACTTGATGCCCCTGATTTAGTGCTCCGCCAAGTCGCTTTTAATTACCCCACTTTGTGCAAAACCCATCATCCGTCGTGACAGGAGTCACGACGCTACAGCTCCTA
>CAZNKW010000104.1:0-4789 GCA_964573655.1 uncultured Dehalococcoidia bacterium | reverse complement strand
CAGGAGACGGGGCTCACTTTCGCTGACGATGGCACCGGCATTGGTTCGTCTGTTACCTGCTCCCAGGATATGTGGGATGGCAAGACTGTCTCAAGCATGAATGTCATGTCCTATGTTGGTGCACACCTAAGCACTGAGGATAAGGTGGCTAATGATTCGATCAATGCTGTCTACTGCGCGTTTGCCCAGATCCTTTCGGGTCATTTCGATATAGTTCTGGTTGTTTCCCATTGCAAGGAATCCCAGGCTGACAGGAGCATCATCGAGAACACTGCCTTTGACCCCATTTTCCTGAGGGTGTTAGGGTTGGACTTCCTTACTGCTGCTGCCTTGCAGGCCAGGCGCTACATGTATAAGTACGGGGTAGCGGCTGAGCAGTTTGCCAAGGTAGCAGTTAAGAACCGCGGAAACGCCAAGAACAATCACTTCGCCCAAGAGCCCCTGGACATCACGGTGGAAGATGTCCTCAGGTCAAAGATGCTGGTCGATCCCATCAGGCTTCTGGACACCAAGCCCACCTCAGACGGCGCCTGCGCTATGATTCTGGCTCGAGAGGATAGAGCCAGGAAGCTCACGTCGAAGCCGATCTGGATATTGGGAATGTCAAACTGCTACGAGGGGCACTACCTGGGAGACAGGGATTTGGCTGGGTGTGATGCCCTGGTGTCGGCTGCCCGGAGGGCCTACGCCATGGCCGGCATTACCGCCCCCTTGAAGGAGATAGACCTTGCCGAGATCTCCGAGGAGTACTCCTACCAGGAGCTTCTGTGGATGGAGGGACTGGGCTTCTGCGGCCGGGGCGAAGCGGGCAAGCTTGTCGATGCTGGTGTGACTCAGATGGGCGGCCAGCTTCCGGTGAACCCTTCAGGCGGGATGCTCTCTGGCAATCCGACTGTTGTGGCAGGGATGGCAAGGGTAGCTGAGGCAGTGCTACAGCTCCGGGAGGAAGCGGGCGATAGGCAAGTGCCAGGAGCCAGTGTAGCCCTGGCTCACGGTGTTACAGGGATGTGTGGGCAGCACCAGTGTGTCATGATCTTGAGCAACAAGTAATCGGAGGTGGAGAATGGCCAATAGAGTGGCTATAGTAGGCATTGGCCAGACCTATCATAAATCCAAGCGGCCCGATGTCAGCCAGCCGGAGATGGTCAACGAGGCGGTGAGGGCAGCTCTGGCCGATGCTCAGTTAAGCATGAAGGATATCGAGTCGGTATTTTTGAGCAATATGGAGACATTTGAAGGAGTCTACCTTCCCGACCTCTGGATGGCGGATGAGGCTGGCTCTTTTATGAAGCCAGGTTTCAAAATCGCCTCAGGGGGTACCAGCGGTGCCGTAGTTGTCGAAGAAGCCTTCCACTTTGTTACCTCGGGTCTCTTCCGCACTGCCCTGGTCATCGGTTTTGAGAAGCAGGACGCAGGTGATACCACCGCTGCTATCACTGCTTCTACTACTCTGGCATGGGGTAAAGGTATGGCAAGAGGAGCTATCCATGAGTTCGCCAAGCAGGCATTGAGCTACATCAGGCAGTCCGGTGCCCGGGAGGAGCACGCTGCTATGGTCCGGCTTAAGGCAGACCGGGGCGCTTGTAGAAATCCTTATGCTCATCTGAAGCTTGGTCTGAAGAGTGTGGAAGAGATTCTCCAGTCTGAACCCCTGGAGTGGCCTTTAAGGCTGTATGATTTCTGCCCACAATCCTGCGGTGCCTGTGCCCTCATCCTTGCATCAGAGGAGGAAACCAGGAGAATAACCAACAAACCGGTTTGGATCGCAGATTGCATTACTCTCCACCAAGAAACCTTTCGCGCCGGGGCCTTTTGCGACCTCACCGGTCGGGAACCCTACAGCCAGCAGGTGGCTGCCACTAAGCTCTATAAGAGGAATGGTATAACTAACCCTCGAATGGATATCGATATGGCGGAGGTCTACGAGCCCTCTGACTGGGAGGAGATGCTCCTCTACGAGCTTTTCTACCTCTGTGAAAAGAATGAGGGCTGGAGACTAGTCGAAAAGGGGATAACAGAGATAGAAGGAGAGTTCCCTGTAAACCCATCAGGAGGTGTGTTGGCTACCAATCCGATTGGGGCTACCCCTACAATCCGTGTTGCTGAAGCTGCTCTGCAGATTCGGGGGGATGCTGGCGAACATCAGGTCACCAGGGACGTGAAGACAGCCTTTGCCACTGCACTGGGTGGTCCCAACTGGACAACGATGATACTCCTCAAGAGGTCTCTATAGGAGGTGAGAGAAAATGGCAGAAGAGCCCCGTCCGGAATACATTAAGGTAACTTATACGAAGAGTCGGCCTTATCGGTGGGCAGCAGGCAAATACTTGAGCAAGCTCTACAAGGAGATGAGGGACAACAAGAAGCTGGTGGCCAATCGGTGTCAGCATTGCAAGGAGCTTTTGTGGCCTCCACAGATGGTCTGTGGGAGGTGCAAAGCTAGGGCGGGCGAAGACTGGGTGGAACTGAGCGATAAGGGCACGGTAGTACAGTATACGTATGTAAACTTTCCCCTGTGGGACCCACACGAGGGTAGGCCAGTTAAAGAGGAACATCCTCACGCCACTATCTTGCTGGACAACGGTATCTATTGGGTGACTCGCCTTGAAGAAAAAGATAAGGAGAAGCTAAAGGTGGGGATGCGTGTCCAGGCTGTGTGGAGGGAGGAGGGGCGTGGCCGAGGTTTGGACGAAGACATCCTATACTTCAGGACAATTGAGCAATAGGAGGCCAAGAAATGGCGGATAAGCTTGAGGAGGCAGAGCGCTTCGTCTTCGCTGGGAAGTTGGATATCCCAAACACTTATTACGCCGGTATGGTGGGGAGCCGGTTTCTCATTGAGCTGAGGAACAACAAGAGAATCATGGGCATAAAGTGCCCCACCTGTAACCAGGTCTATGTTCCTCCCAGGTCCACCTGTAAACATTGCTTTGGCAAGCTCAGTGAGTGGGTTGAGGTGAGCCAAAAGGGAACCTTGCTCACCTATGCCGTGGCCTACCAGCCGAATCCTGTCCAACCATTGGAACCCCCCGTTGCATACGGGATAGTTCAGCTGGACGGGGCTGACACTGGCTTTGTCCATATGCTGGGGGAGGTCGATCCCGAGCAATTAAAGGTCGGGATGAAGGTTAAGGCAGTATTCAAGGTCAAGAAAGAGCGCCACGCCAGTATCCTGGACATCAAGTACTTCAAACCGCTAAGGTAACGTGAGCAAGAAGGAAGGGGTGGTTAGAGAGCATCATTGAGCGAGAAGGAGATTTCATGGCGGACAAAACCCGCTCCACAGCATTACGGCGAGGGTTTACCTTTTTTCAATGAGACGTATAGAAATGGAGCACTTAAAGAAGATTTAGGGGGAGCCACGAAATTCCTTCCCGGAAATGGGTTATGACGGGAAAGGGGGTATATAAAAATGAGCGTGGAAGAAAGGTATGATGTCATTATTGTAGGTGGGGGGCACAACGGCACGACCACTGCAGCTTACCTCTCCAAGTGCGGGCTGAGCGTCTGCGTGCTGGAGGAGAAGGCGGAGGCAGGGGGGGCGTGTGAGACCACCGAGCCCATGGCCGGGGTGCGTATCTATCCCCATGCCCAGCTGATGTACGCCGCGCCGGCCCCGGGCTTCGAGCAGCTGGAGCTACATAAATATGGCTTCCGCATGTCGTGGAGCCCGATAGACCTGCAGAAGTCAATGGGCCGCATTGGACAGACCACCAGCGAAGGGCTGGTGCCGCCCACTGAAAAGGACATGACGGGCTTTGCCAAATTGAGTGGCCTGCTCGCTGCTCCACCGTTCATTATGGACCTGATGCGTGCCACCTTCTGGTGCCCGCCTCACCCCCCCGAAGTGGAGGTAAGGGATGAGACCGTCCCCTACATGCAGGTCTACAAGCAGCACCAGCCGGACGTGTGGACACCGGAGTTGCGAAACATGACCATGTTCGACCTCTTGGACCAGCATATGGAGACCGAGTCCCTCAAGGTGACGCTGGCGTTTGCCGCCTGGGGGTCGGGAGCTGCCGGCCACTGGCGGGGGGTGGCCGTTCCCGCCTTCCTCGCCGTCGTACTGCTGCTGCTGACCGGCAGGTTGAGCTACCCTCGCGGCAGCCTGCATGCCTATTTCCATGCTATCATGCGCTGTGCCCTAGCCAATGGTGCGGTGATTCGCACCTGCTGCCCCGTGGATGAGATCATCGTCCGCAATGGCCGGGCAGTGGGCGTGCGCCTCAGGGGCAACGCCGCGGTGGCGGAAAAGACCATCTGGGCCAATAAGGCAGTCATCGCTGCCTGTGACGTCAAGCAGACCTTCCAAAAGCTCATCGGGCCGCAGCACCTGGACCGGGCCTTCCTGCAGAAGATAGATGATATCAGCATCAAGGGGGGCAGCCTTTTCGTTTCCACCTTCTTAACCTGCAAGCCCATCCAATGGCGTCCCAAGTTCAAAGCGATGGAAGAAGTTGCCATGGGTCCCAACAAGGTCCCCTTCGGCACCACCTATCCCGCAGACACGCGGGAGCTCTACCTTGAGAATGTAGCGGATGTGGACGGTCATAAAAGCAATCCCACGTTGCCGCCGGAGAAGCTGATGTGGTTATTGTGCCCCTCCCAGGCGTTCGACCCCAGCGATTGCCAGCACCACCACCCCAAGGGATATGTATCCGCACCCTTCATGTTAAATCTCACCCCGCCAGAGTATCACGTGGAAGGACCGGAGGCCATAGATAAGAAGAAGGCTGAGATAAACGCCTACGTGCGCCAGGCCTTCAGCCAGGCGCTGGAGGGCCTGGAT
>CAZNKW010000103.1:413-4794 GCA_964573655.1 uncultured Dehalococcoidia bacterium | reverse complement strand
GTCCATTACACACCAAATACCAGGAGGTACCGGAAAGCTGCTGCCCCGGGATAGTTCCCAGGTCCTTCGTAGCGCTGTCAAACCACGCCAGCGAGGCATTGCCATTTATGTCCACTATAGTGGCTTTCACATGTGTGGCATTGCCCTCGGGGTAAGGGGCATAGTTGAAGACCTCGACGACTACCCCAAACATCTCGCCAGGCTCCACATAATAGGGACTACCAACATAGTCCTCAGTGTACACGCACACTCCAAGCACAGGCGCCACCTTGTACGTCTGGGCAGAGGCTGCCTGCGGGGTAACCATTAACCCTACCGCTCCCGCCACCAGGGAAACCAACATGGCCACGATCAGTAATGGCGAGAACAGCTTTGCTTGTCTTTCCATGGAAACTCCTTTCATTTAGCTAACTCCTCCTTTCAGCAATATAAAATAAAAGCCAACCTTGCTGGGCAAGGTCAGCCTTACAGCCAACGTTGTAAACCCTATTCCTTTGCTTTCCGATGATGAAGCTACTTCTTCTATCACCTATCTCTAACCGTTAGCCGCACCCCACCTAATGTCCCCTCCGCAATAACCTGAGCACTGTATCACAAACTTGTCTCTTTGTCAATACCCTATCATCCAAGCTTTGTGGCCTTTTACCACAAAAACAAACTTTTGTCAATACCCCCTGCTTTTTACCACAAACCTAAACCTTTGTCAATACCCTTAGCCAACTTGTCCTGTCTTTTACCACAAATCTAAACCTTTGTCAAGCCCCCGCGGTTTTGCGCCATAATCGGTGGATTAGGGCCGGGCGGGCGCCTGCAGCCCATCCTATACCTGACCTCGTCCCCCTCCCTCTATCTCCCTCCCGCAGGGGAGGGAGGACTTCTATTCCCCTCTCCCTCGACGGGAGAGGGTTGGGGTGAGGGTGAATGGCCGCTAATATAGCAACAGCCTCTTTTCTTTAAGCTTACCCGTCAAGGGGTCTAAAGATAAGGCCATGGCCTCCAAAGTAACCACGCCCAGCAAAACCCGCTCAATGAAATCGGATATTAATACGTCCTGCACCGATTCCTTTCCATTGATAGTTATCCAGGCGAAAGAGCGCCTCAATTCCAGCTCCCCAGCACCGGTGTCTGCCCAAGCCTCCACCTCCTTGGCTTTGGTCTTACATATATATAGCCCATTGCTCTGTATGGTAGTCCTAAGCTGGTATGTTTGTTCTGTCAACGCCCTTGCCTGAGAGGGTTTAATTAACGGAGGGGTAGCTGTCTATACCTGTCCCAGGTTCTGCTTTCTTATCCATTCGGCAGTTAAGGCCAGGCCTAGCTCCAGATCAACGGTGGGCCTGTACCCCAGGATTTCCTCAGCCTTGCTGATGTCGAAACACTCCCTCTGGCCTTCCTCCCCCGGGCGGTAGCCAGTGTAGGTTATCTGGCCAGGGACGATCCTGGTGCACAGCTCCGCTATGTAGCGCACCTTGTACTCATGGCCAGTGCTGATCTGGAAAGCCTGCCCGACAACCTTTTCCAAAGGAGCTTCTATACCGGCAAGCCAGGCGGCAATGGTGTCAGTGACATAGCAGGGGTCTCTGGTCTGGTCCCCGCCCTCCACTACTATGGGATTGCCCCGCAGAAGGTTGTACAGCCAGATGTAGATGAATATGTCCCTTCGCATGCCCGGTCCATAGACTATGCCATTCCGAAAGACAACCAGGGGCAGGTTGTAGCAGCGGTGGTATGCCCAGCAGAACATTTCCTGCGCTGCCTTGCTGGCAGCATAGGGGTTGTGAGGGGTGAGGGGATGCTATTCATCAATGGGCAGATACTCTGGCCTGCCGAACACATTGCCACTGGAAGGCAGGAGGAACCTTTCACAGCCGACTTTCCTCACGGCTTCCAGAAGATGAACGGTGCCCATCACATTCTCATACGCCGTCCAGGCTGGCGAGGGAAAGCCCAGGGGAACGTCTGCCTGGGCTGCAAAATGGCAGATGACCTCATAACCTTCGATATCCTGAGACTGGATGTCATGGACCGATTTCCAGATATAGTTGATCGTCCCCGACTCGATCTCTTCCTTCAGGCTTTCCACGTGGTGAGGCGAGACGATGTCAAGCACTGACACCTGATGTCGTGGAAGCAAAGCCTTGGCAAGTCCAGTTCCTCCAAAACCAGTCCCGCCTGTGATGAGCACTTTCATAGGTTTCTCCTTCGCCCCAAAACCGAGAGGAAGCCTCCTTTAATCCAGCCCTGACCTTTTCTAGGCTCTTTTAGCCCCTACTAACCTGGCTAGCGCTGGTATCTAGGTGCTTTCGGCACTAGCACCAACGGTAGCTCTCTCTTTGGCAATGGCGGCAGTGCTGCTGATGCCCAGTACATTGCCTGCGAGCTAGCCGGTAAGTTTTACCTCCCTGCGGGGAGCCTCGATGATTTGACTGGCTATCTCAAGGGTTATGCCTGTCTGTGTGATTCGCCCCTTCTTCAGTGCTACACTCTCCTCAATTTGCCTGGCAATAGTAGCTTCGTTTTTGTCAGTCTCTAGCCCTCGTTCACCTTCCAGCTCTGCATCCCTCGAAGGTCAAAGGTGAAACTGACCATCTTGCCTCCCATCCTCTCCAATCTCTCCGCCACGATATGCCGTTTATCGAACTCACAGAGCAATAATAGATAGCCGCCTCCCCCCGCTCCTAGTAGCTTGCCACCAATGGCTCCGTTTTGTCTGGCTACTTCATAAAGCTGATCAATGCCAGGATGTGTCATCTTGGCGGAGAGTCTCTTCTTACAACTCCAAGCCTCATGGAGAAGCAAGCCAAACTCATTTAGCTTACCCAGGAGGAGAGCATTCTTCATGCTGGAGGCGAGTTTTTTTGTTTCTTCCAGAGCCAGAACGACATCATCTTTCTTTTGAATATAGCTACTTACTTGATCATCGATAATGCCAGCAGAGAGCCTTGTCCCCCCTGTGTAGCAGAGCATCAAGCGATATTCCAGCTCGTTCAAGGTGTCCCTCTTTATTCGCAGGGGATTGACCACCGTTGTCTGGCCAAGGAATTCAATGAAGTTAAACCCGCCAAAGGTAGCCGCATATTGATCTTGCTTTCCCCCTTTTATCCCTGCTTCCTCCCTTTCAATATGATAGGCCAGCTCAGCGATGTCGTAATCAGTGAGAGGCAACTTAAGCCAGTGCTTAAAGGCACCCACAAGAGCCACTACCAGGGCAGAGGAGGTTCCTAAACCTGAGCCTGGTGGAGCATCGCTGTGCAAGAAAAGGTCGAAGCCATTTTTTACTTCCAAGACCTTGATAGCTGCCTTGACTAAATCCAGCTTGCCATCATATTTCAGTTCATCGTTGACATGGTACTTAGTGACCACATCATAGTCCAGGGATTTGACATTAACAGCGTCATCCTTTCGCTCCACCAGGGTGCAATAGGCATATTTATCGATAGTGGTGCTGAGCACCGCGCCTCCTTTTTCCTCTGGATAGGGAGAAACATCGGTGCCGCCACCGCCAAAGCTAATCCTCAAAGGTGCTTTACTTCTAATAATCATCAGGCGCTACACCCTATTTCCTTGCCCTGACTCCTGCCGTTCTTGATTCTACATCAGGAGGTATTCTGCTTCAAGTACTACCGTGCCGTAGGTTCAGATAATGTGGTTCGCTTTGGAGGGCATAGATTGCAAATAATGCCCACTAATGGCAGGCTAATCTATGCTCCTGCCAGGGTGGAGGTGCAGGGGAGGGTGGATGGCGCCCTGGCAGTATATTACCAGGGGAAATTGCCTGGCTACCAAACCAGCACCAGCAGAGGCTCCAGTGCTCCGGGCGAGGAATACCGCTCGAAGAGTCCCGAAGGGTCTCGTCGACTTGTCGACCAAAGCCCTATCGCCATACTAAACCTGGCCCAAACCATCCCTGGCGCAGACCTTTTGAAGTCCATATTGATGGTTCTAGAGAGGTGAAAAAATTCTCTGAACAATTAGAGTGACATTTTCACCGGACAACAACCATATCGCCATACCCAGCCGCCACCCCAGTTCCCCCGGCTAACTGTGTTATTAGAACAATTTGTGTTATCATCTGTAAGAAAGGAATAACATGCCGGAAAAAGAGATCTGCATCGTTATCCCAGCGCTCAATGAGGAGGAGACCATCGGTAGGGTTATCGATGAGATACCTAAGGAACAGATGGAGGAGAGGGGATATAGAGTTGAGATCATAGTCGTTGATAACGATAGCACTGATCGGACCAAACAGATCGCTGAGGAAAAAGGAGTCCAAGTCATCCTGGAGCCAAGGAGAGGGAAGGGCAGGGCCATCAGTGCCGCCTTCCGGTCGATCAACAAGGAATTCGTATTTATCCTGGATGCAGACTACACTTATCCCGCC
>CAZNKW010000103.1:0-403 GCA_964573655.1 uncultured Dehalococcoidia bacterium | reverse complement strand
ACATCCCTGAAATGCTCCAGGTTTTGGAAGAGGGATACGATGTGGTGCTGGGCTCAAGATTAAGAGGGCAGATAGAAAAGGAGGCCATGACCAGGTTCAATTTGGTAGGCAACCATCTACTGGCTTTGCTGGCCAGCCTCTTGTATGGAACTAAGATAAGCGACCTCTGTACCGGGTGCTGGGGCTTCAGGGGAGCAGTAATGAAGGACCTGAGGCTAGAGGCCATTGGATTTGACCTGGAGGCCAACATGTTTGCCGAGATAGCGAGCAAAGGCTATCGCCTAGCCGAGGTGCCCATCAACTACAGGCGAAGGGCCACCCCGGCTAAGCTCAAGTCTATCAGGGATGGATTTCGGATAGGCAGGACACTGATAAGAAGGAGGTTTGGCCCTTCTCCCTCCCC
>CAZNKW010000102.1:0-4837 GCA_964573655.1 uncultured Dehalococcoidia bacterium | reverse complement strand
CAATGACACCGTAGGTCACAAGTCTTTTATCCGATTATAGACGAGGGATAGTAAGCGGTCAAAGGTAGTAGAGGAGGTCGTTTAACAACCTTGCTTTTTGTCATTCTGAGCCCTATGGGCGAAGAATCTCCTTATAGACTCTTCCCCTTCACTTCATTCAGGGTCAGAGTGACATGTACTGTTATTAAACGCTCTCGTAGAAGCACGTCTAGCGAATTCCGGGGATCACGATAATGGACACTGAGGTTTAACCATAGAATGTAGGGGAGACCCTGGTGGTCTCCCGCAACGGGAGGGGACAAGCCCCGGGGAGATACACTCCTACATTGTCGTTTTCAGCCTAGCTTGGCTGCCTCTTCTCTGACAAGGCGGCGAATACGGCGGTGAACCTCCAATATCGGAGCGAGGTCCTTCACACTCCCAAGCCAGTGAAAATGCTCTCTATTCCCTGCACCTCCAACTTTCTCCTTTTCTTTCACTACCTCTTTGGCTGCCTCTTTGCCACCCCCCTCCCAAGCCTCCAGAACAGGAGATAAGTCTGACAGGTGGGTAGAGGCTAAGCCGAGGCTGGCATAGGGCAGGGCGTATTCATTGGCATTGAAAGCGATGGCTAGTCCCCTCGCCTGGTTCACAGCTTGCAGCATTCTAAAATCGGTGATGCTATCGCCGACAACGGCGAAATTGCCCAAGGATTGCCCACACTCTTGGGCAAATTTTGTCAGGGCTTCTACTTTTCTCCTTCCACCTACAGGTTTTACTCCCATCATAATTTTACCTAACTCGGTGGAGGGCAGCTCAGACCAGAAGAAGTGGTCTAAAAGGTGCTTCATCTGCTCCTCATCCCCTGGTCTGAGGGATAAAATCTTTTTCTCCACCTTCCCCACCCTGAGCCGGTCTTCTTTACATAACATTCTGGCGTATCGGTCCAAAGGGAAGGAAGTACAAGCCACTCCCTTAGAAGCAATGCCCACCCTCTGGGCGATAGCTAGAGCGTATTGTTCATAGCTGGTGCTGATGCAGAATACCCTCCAGTTTCCAGAGAGAAGCCTGAAAATAAGCTCTTTGGCACCCTCAACTAGCTTTGCAGTTTGGGCTAGCGCTCTAATGTCTGATTCACCGATGCCGTGATAAAGAAGAAAGGGCACTATAAGAGCCAGGGTATCCCCTGGCTCATAGCCCTTCTTTCCCTCCAAGGTCAACAGGTCATCATAACGACTGATAGTTTCAAACACCCTATCGCCTTGGGGGAAGAGCTTCATTAGCTCATAGGCGTTATCCTGAGGTGATAGAGGTCCCTCCAGGTCAAAACAGATGAAGCGGCTCATCCAGCCTTCCTCTGGACAATTTCATCTATTTCTGGTGTCAAATCGTAACCCTTGGTGGGTTTTCCACTGGCATCAACTACCTTCCCTTGTTCTATCCCAACCTTTCCTTCACTGAAGGCTTTAAGGGTGGCAGTAATCAAGGGGAATTCTCTGGCTAAGCCATGCTGGCGGATAAGCCTGAACAGAGGGCTATTTTCCCCCTGCTCCCTCTTTATTTGTTCGAGAGAATGCCCCTTTATATCGTGCCAATATTTGTCAAAGGGCTTGCCTCTAATGGAGAAGGTGCAGAAGGTTACCGGGGGGCCTTTATCTAGCTCAGGGGTTACTAGATGCATCATCACCCCTGTCTCTTCCGCCTTGCTTTCAATTAACTTCCAGACCACCTCCTGCCAGGTGCCGGTAGGTCCCCCTGGGGCTGCTGGGTGAAGGTTGATCATTTTATACTTTTGACACATCTCCCTCCCCACAATGAGCATGTAACCAGCAAGGACACACAGGTCAGGATGAAACCCCTCTAGTCGTTTCATTACTTCCCTGTCATACTCTAACCGCCACTCCTGAGGGGATTCAGCTCTCCTTTGAGGATGGAATCGCTGAGAGGAAAGGCAAATAAGGGGAATATGATAACCTTTCACTAATTCGAAGAAGAGGTCGCTTTCTATTGTTTCCCCCCACTCTCGGTTGCTGAAGACAAAGCAGATCTCTGCCTTTATTTCTCCCCGTTTTATGCTATCCTGAACCACGGTCAGCAAGTCACGGGCTGCCTTATCCCGTCCGGTAGAAAACCAGCCAATGCTCAGCATTTTGGGCCTGAAAATCTTCTTTTTAGCTCCAGCCACATAGTGGGGAGGTGAACCAAGGGAGAGCTGCGGCGACCAAAGATCTTGCCTTGTGCTAGGGCAGCGCAAAATTCCTCACTCCCGTTGAACTCCGGCATTTCCACATAGGCATGACCAATTTCATGAGGAATATGGGCATCGCTTCCAGCGCTGCAAAGAAGCCCGTTCTCTTGAGCAAAGAGTTCAGCCTTTCTATTAGGACCGCTGAATATAACCCTAGAGTTAAGCACCTCGATAATATCGATTTCAGGCAAAAGCTTCACCATTTCTTGATAGTTCACTATTCCCCTCAGGTGATCGAAGGGATGGGAAAGGCAAACCAGTCCCTTTTGAGCTCTAATCCGGGCAATCGCCTCTTCAGCAGAAATCCCGCTAGGTATTTCATCTTGAAGAAACACTCCCATAATCTCTCCCAGAGGGGTAAGAATCTCCTCGGCAACAATCACCTCAAAAGGGGCGATCTCCTTCAGCTTGAGGGCGCCGGCAATAGTGCCGTGGTCTGCTATAGCAACACAATTGATCCCCACCTTAGGACAGCGATCGATAATGCTTTCCAGTGACATGTGGCAGTCATAAGAGTATTTAGTATGGACATGTAGGTCAGCCCTTAACATAAACCCTCGTCTCGAATTTGCCTAGTGTGTATCGAGGCCTTCTGAAAAATGAGCCAAACGAATTCTTCAGGAGAAAGCAGTCCCCCTTTCCAGATACACCCCGGTGCGAGTATCAACCTTGACCATATCGCCACGGCTGATAAACATGGGTACCTGGATTACCAAGCCCGTCTCCAGAGTAGCAGGCTTACTTCCTGCAGTGGCTGTGTCTCCTTTAAAACCAGGACCTGTTTCAGCAACCTTTAGCTCCACTGCCACAGGTAACTCCACGCC
Source organism: uncultured Dehalococcoidia bacterium (assembly GCA_964573655.1). GTDB lineage: Bacteria > Chloroflexota > Dehalococcoidia > UBA2247 > RBG-13-53-26 > CAYWDP01. The sequence continues at coordinate 1,786 of CAZNKW010000102.1, read as the reverse complement.
TACAGGCTCACCTTTATAGCTCAGCATCTCTAGGGTCATCCCCTCCTTCAAGTAGTTGAGGGCATCGCCTAGGAGATCAGCACTAAGAGGAGTCTGCTCAAAGCTTTCAGTGTCCATGAAGTAATAAAGCTCGCCCTCCTGATAGAGATACTGCACACTGCGGTGTTCCAGGCGTGCTGGAGTAAACTTCTCGCTAGCCTGAAAGGAGCGCTCAACGGTATGGCCAGCTCGGATATCTCGAAGCTTCAGCCTAACCTGAGCACTCCCTCTTCCCAGCTTGAGGTGATGGTGATCAAGAATTCGATATAGCTGCCCATCCAGCTCTATAGTGATGCCTTTCTTAAGCTCGCCGGCGCTAAGCATTTACCACAACCTCGCCTATTTCCTTACCTTGGTAAGTGTCTTTGCTTTGCCTTTCTCCACTATCACCATATCCTCGATCCTCACCCCTCCCCACCCACTAAGATAGATGGCCGGTTCTATGGTAAATACCATATTTTCAGCCAGGACATTTGTAGCGCTGGGACCAAGCCTAGGCTGCTCATGGGTAGCCAATCCGATGCCATGCCCCAGACCATGGCCAAAGGCACCTTCGTAGCCTTCCCGCTGGATGATTGCTCGGGCAAGGTTATCCACCTGCTCACCGGTCATGCCAGCTTCTAGATTGGCTATAGCAGAGAGCTGAGCTTGAAGAACAAGATTGTAAATTTTAGTAAAGTTCTCCTCCCATGAGCCAAGGCATAGGGTTCGGCTCAAGTCGCTGGAGTAGCCCTTCACCCGCGCCCCGAGATCAATGATAATAGGCTCGCCCAGGGAAATGGTTCGCCCTGTAGGTTTGGCATGGGGTAGGGCAGCGTTGGGACCCGAAGCCACGATAATATCAAAAGGGGTGGACTCGCTGCCTTTCTCCCGGAGGAATTTCTCTATCTCCCAAGCTACCTCTTTCTCCTTCATCCCAGGATGAATTTCCTGGGAGATATATTCCAAGGCATTATCAGCCAGCTCAGCCGCTTCTATTAAAGAGGTTACCTCCTCCTCTTCCTTCACTGCCCGGAGGAAATCCACCAATCCTTCAGTAGGGATAAGCTGGAGCTTTAGCTTATCTGCCTCTTCTGCCAAGCGACGATAGTCAGCAAAGGTAAGGCTTGCTTCAAAGCCCAGCCTCTTTATCCCTTGCCCAGCAGATAGCAGCTCTACCAACCCGTCAGGCTCGCCTTTCATTCGGACAATCTCAAAATCAGCAGCCTCTCTCTTGGCTTGCTCAAGGTAGATGAAAGGGGTGGCTAAGATAGCACTATCCGGCGAGATGAGCAAGTCTCCTGAACCGGTAAAGCCACTAAGGTAGCGGCAGTTTTCCGGCTGAGAGATAAGGATACTATCTAGTCCCTCTTCAAGAAGTTTTTGACGCAGCTTTTGTAATCGCTGGGTTATTGCCAAGCCTTTCCTCTTAATTCCGCTACCAAAGTCCTTAGGGCAGCGATATATACCCTCCAGCCCAACCCACTAATCTGCCCCTTGGCAATAGGAGCAATAACTGACCTCTGTCGAAATTCCTCCCGCGCGTAGATATTGGATAGATGAACCTCAATTACAGGGAGATTGGTATCCCCAAGAGCATCTCGAAGAGAGAGACCATAATGAGTCAGTGCCCCCGGGTTAATAATTATACCCTCGGCTGCAGGCGACTCTGCCTGAATAAAGTCGATCAGAGTTCCTTCGCTATTAGACTGGAAAGTGATTATTTCTACCCCTAATTCTTTAGCTTGCTGTTGAAGGAGAGAATTGA
>CAZNKW010000101.1:0-4862 GCA_964573655.1 uncultured Dehalococcoidia bacterium | reverse complement strand
AAGCTTTCTTATCAAGCCTGAAAAGGCTTTCCCACAGGCAGGCGTTTGAGACCCCCCGATTCATCGGGGGGAGTCTCACCTGTGCTAGCCGCCAACTGCGGGCTTCAGCCCGCATGTGGGGTGGGCGGCATGAATGCCACCGTTGGCTGCTTCGCTATGTGACAGACCCCGCCCTGAAGGGCGGGGTCTCCTGAGCTGTAGTGTCGTGACTCCTGGCACGACGGATGATTGGTTTGCGCAAAGCGGGTAATTGCAGACTACGACCTGAGGGCATGTCGTCTGTTGGCTTGGTGCTTTTGGCAGCATGAAGTTACAGCGGTTGGGTGGGGCATTTTGTGAAGTGGGGTCGTTCAATTGTAAGATATCAGAGGAGTATTACAGAATGCCCTTGGCTGCATCATGAAGAACCAGGCCCTCCCTTCTAAGTCCCCCTTTGCGGCGTCGGCAAAGCTGATGCTCGCCTTTTCCTTCGCCATCGCTTTCCTGTTACACGTCCTACTCTTCGCCACAGCGCCGATGGTAACAGAGATTATGGAGGAAATGGACCTGTCTCATGCCCAGTTTGGGCTTGCTTTCTCAGTGGCTATGATAAGTCTAATCCTTTTCAGGATACCATGGGGGTTAGTGAGCGACAGGACTGGCTACTTGAAGGCTCTCAAGATAGCACTGGTCATATCTGCGGTTTCCGCCCTGCTAAGGGCGTTCTCGCCCAGCTACCCCACCCTCTTGCTAAGCCAATTCTTCCTCGGCCTGGGTCTGGCCGCAGTGCTGCCCTGTCTGCCTCTTTTGGTGAGGGAATGGGCACCCAAGACAATTGGCTTCTCTACCGGACTCTACGTTTCCGGTTTTGCCGCTGGCAACGCCACCGCTCTGGCACTTACGCCTCTCCTTCTGGAGACAATGGCCTGGCGGCACGTTCTGCTACTGTATGGCGGTCTGGCGGCTGTTTTGTGCGGGCTTTGGTGGTGCCTGGCCAGAAGCGCTGCCGAAGGCACCTCGGAGTCCCAACTGAAGAACCTCAGAGCAGTCCTCAGGGAGAGGTACGTGTGGGTGTTGCTCTTTTTCATGATAGCGTCGATGGGGAGTTACGATACCCTGGCTACCTGGATGCCAAAGGTCCTCGAGATGAAGGAGCTTAACGAAGAGATTGCCTCTTTGCTCCCTTTGGGATTCTTCCTGGCAGGACCCACAGTGGGATTGGCGTCAGACAGATTTCGGAACAGAAAGGCGATAGTGGGTCTCCTGGGTGCCGTGGCAGTTGCTTCAATTCTGGGAATAAATTATGCTCCGTTTTCTCTCTTGCTTTTCTGCCTTTTCCTTGCAGGGTTCAGCGTCATCGGCGTGCTCACCATTACCCTGGCAGTACCGGCAGAACATGAGCGTCTGTCTGCCTCCCTGGGGAGTGTAGTTGGTCTGATTTCATCAGTGGGTAATGTCGGTCCAGCAGTGATGCCAGTTGTCTTCGGCTTCTTGATGGATGTCACCGACACATTCCATGCTTCGTTGTTTGCTGTAGCGGCTCTGGCGGGGGTGACATTTATCTTGGGCTCGAGAGTCAGCGAGTGAAGGGGACAAACGTTTTCCCAGAGTAGCAGGGCGTTACTGCCTCTAGGAAGTGTTAGCCATGTTGGAAAACACTACTCATACAGGGTGGCTATCCTATCGGGATATGCCCGGTTGTAGTCTATCAATTTGCTAAGAGCCAATGCTGCCCCTCTAACGGAAAGGAAAAGAGGCAGCCCGAACTCCACACAGATGGCCCGCAATTCGGCCGAGGCCTGCCACGTACCGTCATTTCCCATGGAGTGGAGAACAACTGCCTTGGGCAACTGGCAGGCCCTGGCAGCCAGAATCATCGGCCCAACTACGCAGTCAACCACCAAATTGATCACTGGCATTGGACTAATGTCAAAGCCATGTTGGAACACTACCAAGTCCAGGTCGGGCCAGTCTTTTAGCACCGCATTGAGCTGTCCCCATCCTCCGCCAAGTTCCGTGGACGCCCTCTCTCTAAGTAGGTCGATACAGGTACGGTTTCCCATGGCGCTGAAGAATTCAAAACCGTCGGAGGCAACAAGTGGACCAGTATCGATGGGATTGCGGAGCATGCTATTTGCCAGGTCAATGAACTGTTTTAGCCTTCCCCTTATCTCCTCCGATACAGGGGCGAGGCGCAACCCTACCCGCTCAAGCTCATCGGTGACCATGACGCTGGCACCACCTCCAGGCCCCACAACGCAAGTGTTGGGACCCTTTGGGGGTCTAACACGGAGGAGGGCTACCAGCATATCGACCATCTCTTCAATGCTGTCTACCCTTATTGCCCCAGCCTGTCTAAGAAGTGCATCCCAGGTGGTGTCGGCCCCGGCTAGAGCCCCTGTATGGGAAGAGGCAGCCCTGAGTCCGCCATCGGTGTAGCCTCCCTTAAAAACAACCACTGGCTTGGCAGATGCGGCCTTGTTAAGGGCAGCCACCAAGCGCTGGCCATCACTGGCACCTTCGATGTACGCTGCGATGACCTTTGTCTCACTATCCTCAGCCATGTAATCCAATAAGTCGCACTCGTTGATGTCACAGGCATTACCATAGCTGACGACTTTGCTGAAACGGAGTCCGCGGGCCAGGGCATGCCGGACCATGTAGGTGACATTCCCGCCACTCTGGGACAGATATCCAACAGGCCCTGACTCTAGAGGGAAGTCAGGACTTAGACCAATCTTGCCTTTGGGGTAATAGATGCCCAGACAATTGGGACCGATGATGCGGATGTTGCCCCGCCGGGCTATTTCTTGCAGTCTGTTCTGCAACTGGATCCGTTCAGGCTCGCCAGTCTCGGCATAACCGGACGAAAAGACATGCACTACCTTGACTCCCTTTTGGCAACATTGCTCCATGATTGCCGGTGTGTATGGGGCAGGGACGGAGATAATAACGTAATCCACGGGTCCGGGAATATCTACCAAGCTGCGGTAGATGGGAGAGCCCATCATCTCGCCTCCCCTGGGATTCACGAGGTAGAGGTGTCCGGGGTATCCACCTTTGAGCAGCGAATCAAGGTAGAGTTGTTTAATCCATATCTTGGGCGGATCGGCTGAGATGCCTACAATGGCGATGGAGTCAGGGTGGAAGATGTAATCGAGGGGATGCGACTGGCGTTGGTTGTCGGGATACCTAATGTTGCTCAATCTTCTCGATTCCGGCAAAGACCACTAGGGGAACATCTGATGACGCAGTATGCAGCACTCAAGCGCATTGTATCATCTGGATGTGTTTGTCCCCGCTATCTCCAAAGGGAATAATACCTCGACCTGGCTCACCTTGTCAAAGCACTCTGTAGACAGGGCGTCTAATGTCATTGCGAGGCACCAAGTGCCGAAGCAATCTCTGGAAGCAATAGTGAGATTGCTTCCCCCGATAAATCGGGGTCGCAATGACCAAGTTTTCAGCAAAATGCTCCTGCCTCGAAGAGTCTCGAAGGGTCTTGTCGACTTGTCGACCGTCGTGACAGGAGTCACGATGCTACAGCTCCCAGGAGACCCCATCCTTCAGGACGGGGTCTGTCACATAGCGAAGCAATCAACGGTGGCATTCATGCCGCCCACCCCACTTGCGGGTCGACAAGACTCTTCGGGTTGGCTGCTAGCACGGGTGACACTCCCCCCGATGAATCGGGGGGTCTCAAGCGCTTGCCTGTGGGAAAGCCTTTTCAGGCTTGATAAGAAAGCTTTTGGCTTAAAACCACATGAAGAGTGAGAACATTTTAGTGAAAACTGGGTAATCGGAAAAGCTGCTTGGCATCGAACTGCACCGCACTGGATGGTATAATCTGATATACAGATGCACTTCAGGGGTTGACCTGTTGGAGGTTAGAAAAGAGCCATGCCAATCCAAAGTAGAGGCAAGATAGGCTATGCGCTTGGTGGTGGTGGGGCACGAGGGGCAGCGCACATCGGCGTTCTCAAGGTTCTGGAAGAACACGGCGTCTTCCCGGACATCATCGCCGGAACCAGCATCGGCGCCCTAGTGGGAGCTCTCTACTCTGCCGGACTCAAAGCTGCCGAAATAGAGCATTTCGCCTTGCAGATGAACTGGAGACGACTGGCGCGTCTGGCTGACCTCACTCTGCCTATCAGCGGCTTTGTTCAGGGCAAGCGGATCACATCACTTCTGAAATCTATCCTAGGGGATGCAACTTTCTCGGACCTCAGAATTAGCTTCGCCTGCGTAGCTACAGACATTATCAATGGCGAGGAGGTGGTGCTTTCCAGTGGCTCAGTGATTAGAGCTGTGCGGGCAAGCATCTCCATTCCTGGCATCTTTACGCCAGTCAGAGTGGGCGGACGATACCTCGTCGATGGAGGTCTGGTTAATGAGGTTCCGGTGAGTACCTGCCGTTCTATGGGCGCTGAGTATGTTGTTGGCGTCAATGTCATCCCTGACCCAGCAGCCATGCTGCAGGAGTTAGAGAAGGAAGTGCGCCAAGGCAAGGGCAAGAAGGGACGAGCAATTGCGAAACCATCAGACTGGCAAACAGACAAGGCGAAGCGGTCCCGGAGGAGACCTCCCAGCCTGGTCAAGGTGCTAAGCCAGTCCCTGCTTATCCCAGGATACCGGGTGGCAACGCAGAATCTGAGAGCCGCAGATTTGGCCATCAGTCCGGCAGTAGGGAGGATTGGCTTCTTCCAATTCGATCGAGCGGCTGAGGCTATTGCAGCCGGTGAGGAGGCAGCGCGTTATACTTTGGAGCTTCACCCCAAAATTTTGTAGTGCTCCGATTTATCGGAGCCACTATTAGTCCCTGTCATTGCGAGGACCCCGACTGGTCGGGGGACGAAGCCATCTCCAAAAGGGATTGCTTCCCC
>CAZNKW010000100.1:0-4872 GCA_964573655.1 uncultured Dehalococcoidia bacterium | reverse complement strand
ATTAATAAGCTGGCCAAACTACAGTATATCCCTTTAGGTCAGCGAGGGTGCCAGGCTCAGTTTGGTATTGGTCAAATAGCGGGTAAAGAAGTAGTCCTGGCTAAACCTCGAACCTTTATGAACCTCAGCGGCAGGTCAGTGAAGCTGCTGATGCAGAGGTTTCAAGCTACCCCCGGCGATGTCCTGGTTATTCATGACGACCTTGACCTTCCCTTGGGCAAGCTCCGCCTCTACTCTGGCGGAGGCTCAGGAGGACACAAGGGGGTGGAGTCCATTATCACTGAGGTGGGAAGCCGGGATTTTCCTCGGGTTCGAGTGGGCATTGGTCGCCCTGAGGAAGGTGGAGATGCCATTGACTACGTGCTGAGTGACTTCAGCCCTGGAGAACAGGCGGATATTGAGGATACCATCGCTAGGGTTGCTGAGGCTGTCCTCTGCCTCTTGAGGGAGGGGATAGTGGCGGCAATGAATAAGTATAATTAGCCCATCCTTGGCGCCTTGAGGAAGGGGATAATCATGGCTGCCAGGAACATCCCTACAGCTCCTATCAGCCAGGCTGTGGAATAGCTGCCAGTGGCAGTAAATATATGCCCGGCTATGGCGGGACCGGCTATTCCACCGATGCCGAAACTGATGCTTACCAGTCCCAGGATGCTTCCCATCTGGCGCAGTCCGAAGAGTTCTGCGGTTAGTGCTGGCATCAGAGGTGCCCAACCCCCATAGCCAAAGCCCCAGATTGCGGCGAAGAGATAGAGCATCCAGACGGAAGTGGCTTTGATTAGCCAGAGCATCATCGCCCCCTGGAGAAGCAAGCAGAAAATAAAAACGGGTTTCCTTCCTACCCTGTCAGAAGAGACGCCCCCTGCTATCCTCCCGGCGAAGCTAACGCCGGCTGTGACGCTGAGAAGGGTGGCTGCGGTCATTTCAGGAATGCCGATATCTTCAGCATGGGCAGCCAGGTGATACATTATCATCAGCAAACCGGTGTAGGCCAAGGTATGTAGCAGGATAAGTAACCATAAGGTGCTGGTGCGAAGTGCTTGGGCTAAGGTGAGTCCCTTCAATTCAGGGGATGGGTTACGCTTCGTTTGGTCGTGCATATTGCCTCGGGGCGATACCTCTTCGGGCTGCTTTTTGAGGAACAAAGCAGCGGCGACGATAACAGAGGCGGCAAAACCTATCACCAGGAAGGAAGTCCGCCAGCTATACGCCGAGATGAGGTAGCTAGCTACTGGGGCCATAATGATGGTTCCCAGGGCTATCCCGGCGGTGACAATACCCAGGGCTAAACCCCTCCTTTCTAAGAACCATCGGGATACCGTGGCGAATACGGGGGTACCGGCACAACCTGTCCCCAGCCCCACCAGAAAGCTATAGTAGATGTATATCTGCCAGGGAGCGCTAAGGCGGCTGGTAAGCACCAGGCCCAGGCCAATGAAGAAGCCGCCGATGCCGACTATTGCCCGTGGACCGTAGCGGTCGGTAAACCAACCGGCAACGAGTCCAAAAAGACATATGAAAAGCATGTAAAGGGCTGGCACCCACGAGGTCATGGCTCGAGTCCATTCAAAATCCTCCTGCAGCGGCTTAAGGAATACTCCTAAGGAGTATTGCAGGCCGTAGGTAAAGGTGGTGACCACAGTGCCTGCGGCTACTATTGTCCAGCCATAAGAGAGGCGTCCCACTGTGGCAGGCAAGCGCCTGAGTCTCCTTTCCTTATTCTGAGGTTATGAAAAACTAACAGGAAGAGGGATGAGCGAAAGTAAGGGCGCTGTGCTGCTCTATCACCGGGCGCAGGTATTGCCCGGTAAGGCATCCGTCCTTTTGAGCTATCTCTTCAGGGGTTCCTCTAGCTACCACATAACCACCCTGGTCACCAGCCCCGGGACCAAGGTCAATGATGTAATCGGCGTTCTTGATGACATCCAGGTGGTGCTCGATAATAACCACTGTATTGCCGCCTTCGACCAGCCTCTGTAATACCCTCAACAAAGCAGCTACATCATGGAAGGAAAGCCCGGTAGTAGGCTCATCCAGGATGTAAAGGGTTCTCCCCGTAGAGCGGCGGGAAAGCTCAGTAGCTAACTTCACCCTTTGGGCTTCTCCACCGGAGAGGGTGGTGGCTGGCTGCCCCAGCTTGATATAACCCAGGCCGACATCGTAAAGCGTCTGCAGCTTGCTCTTCACCTTGGGGAAGTGCTGGAAGAAATCCAAGGCCTCCTCCACGCTCATCTCCAGCACCTCGGCGATATTCTTGCCCTTAAAGCGTATCTCCAGGGCCTCCCGGTTATAGCGTTTCCCTTTACATAACTCACAAGCCACGGTGACATCAGGGAGGAACTGCATCTCAATCTGGATATAACCCTGCCCTTCGCAAGCCTCGCACCTTCCCCCTCTGACATTAAACGAAAAGCGTCCCGGGGGATAGCCTCTCATCCTGGCTTCGGGGACCTGAGCGAATAGTTCGCGGATAGGGGTGAAGGTGGTGGTGTAGGTGGCTGGATTGCTCCTGGGGGTCCGCCCGATAGGAGACTGGTCAATATTGACCACCTTATCAATATATTCTAGACCAAGGATGCCATCGCATTCCCCTGGCCTATCCTTGGCTTTATAGAATATCTGGGCCAGCCTCTTATACAGGACCTCATCAATGAGGCTGCTCTTGCCGCTACCGGAGACCCCGGTAATACAAACGAACATCCCCAGAGGGATGTGCACCTCAATATTCTTCAGGTTATTTTGCCGTGCCCCCTTAATAACTAGCTCCTTGCCTGAGCCAGTTCGACGCTGGCGAGGCAGGGGTATTTCTTTTCTTCGGCTGAGATATTGTCCGGTCACCGAGTTGGGATGAGCCATGATGTCCTCTATAGTCCCTGTGGCGACAATCTCCCCACCATGCTCTCCAGCGCCAGGCCCCATATCGATGATATAATCAGCCGCCCGCATCATTGCCTCATCGTGCTCCACAATGATGATGGTATTACCCAGGTCTCTCAGCCTCTTCAAGGTGGCAATCAAGCGGTAATCATCAGCGGCGTGCAGACCTACCGTAGGCTCATCGCAGATATAAAGCACCCCCATAAGCCCGCTTCCTATCTGAGTAGCTAAACGAATCCGCTGTGCCTCTCCTCCACTAAGGGTAGCCGAGCGGCGGTCTAAGGTAAGGTAGTCCAGCCCTATGTCTATGAGGAAACCGAGGCGGGCTCGAATCTCCTTCAGTATCTGGCGAGCGATAGTAAGTTCCCGGGGACTGAGCACAGGCTGCCCGGTTTTCTCCCCACCGATAGCCTGCACCCATTCCAGCGCTTCAGTAACAGACATAGAGGTAACCTCAATGATGTTCTTCCCATTGATGGTCACTGCCAGGGATTCTGGTTTAAGCCTTTTCCCCTGGCATGTAGGGCAGGGGTGGGAGGACATATAGCGCTCAATCTCAAGCCGGCTATAATCGGACTCCGTCTCTCTGTAACGACGCTCCAAATTAGGGATTACCCCTTCAAAGCCGGTGTAGTACTCACGCATTCTGCCATAGTGGTCTCTATAGCTAACCCTTAGTCCTTCCTCATTGCCGTAGAGGAGGATGTTCAGTTGCTCCTGAGAAAGATTTTTCACCGGGGCATGGATAGAGAAACCGTAGCGTCTGGCTACTGAAGCTACCATGCTTTCATACCAGGTGCTGATGGAGCCTGACCTTGCCCAGGGCAGGATAGCGCCTTCAGCCAGGGTAAGCTCCTTATTGGGGATGACCAGCTCCGGGTCAATCTCCAGTTTGACACCTAGCCCGGTGCAATCTGGGCAGGCTCCATGGGGGCTATTGAAGCTAAAGGTGCGAGGGGCCATCTCTCCCAGGCTAATCCCGCAGTGCACACAGGCAAAATGCTCTGAGAAGAGTAATTCTTCCCCGTCTATTATGGAAACGAGCACCACCCCGGCTCCTAGTTTCAAGGCAGTCTCTACCGAATCGGCAATGCGGCTGGTCTCTGTTGCTTCATCAATGAGCAGACGGTCTACTACTGCTTCAATAGAGTGCTTTTTGTTCTTATCCAGTTGGAACTCCTCAGAGAGGTCATAGATACGCCCATCGACCCGCACCCGCACATAGCCTGCCTTTCTCAGGTCCTCGAAAATGACTTGATGTTCCCCTTTGCGGTCTTTGACTAAGGGAGCCATAATCATGAGGCGGCTGCCCTGGGGAAGGGCTAGGATAGAGTCAACAATCTGCTGCACCGTCTGTCGGGAGATCTCCCGCCCACACTTAGGGCAATGAGGATGACCAACCCGGGCAAAGAGGAGTCGCAGGTAGTCGTAGATTTCGGTCACTGTGCCCACTATGGAGCGCGGGTTGCGAGACGGCCCCTTCTGGTCAATAGAGATGGCAGGTGACAGTCCTTCAATGTAATCTACATCGGGCTTTTCCATCTGCCCCAAAAACTGGCGGGCATAGGCGGAGAGAGACTCCACATAGCGGCGCTGCCCTTCGGCGTAGATGGTATCAAAGGCGAGGGAGCTCTTGCCTGACCCAGAGACGCCGGTGATGACTACCAGCTTGTCACGGGGGATAACCACGTCGATATTCTTCAGGTTATGCTCCCGTGCCCCCTTGACAAAGATGGCCTCTACTGACATAACAATAATTATTGTAGCACCGGGGAGGCTGGCTGAACAAGGACTCTAAATGAAGAGGCGGTTTAAAAATGTAGTGCGGGTCTTTAGACCCGCCTAAAGCAGACCTGAAGGTCTGCACTACGAAAATTTTGGGGGTGAACAGCTTCCGAAAAAGCCTAAAATTGAAGTCGTGGGTGGACACCACGATCTATCGGGTCACCCCTACTGAGGCTTGTTAATCAACAATCTCATTAATCTAAATAGAAG
>CAZNKW010000099.1:0-4896 GCA_964573655.1 uncultured Dehalococcoidia bacterium | reverse complement strand
AGTCGATGTCGGACAGGGTGAGTCCCGTCTCCTCCAGCACTTGCTTTATCGCTTCGTATGCTAACTCCCCCTCATTCACATCAGCCCTATTCGGGTGGTATTTGGTCTGGGCCACTGCCACAATCGCTACTCTTTTGGCCATATGCATCTCCTTTTCACCCTATTCAGCTGAGCCCCAATCTGGCCCATTCCCTGCCATTACGTTGTCGGTTCAGCTAGCGTCCTCGGGTAGGCAGAGCAATGATTGCTCTTCCGCCGCAGTTGCGTCCCTGCGGAATATTGAATTCATATTCTACGTCCACCAGGTGTTGATCTCCATCAGTGTATTTCTTGACCACCTTGCCGGTCATTTTCATGGTATCGCCGGGGAAACAGGGGGTCCCAATGCGAAATGATATCTCTTTTAGCTCTCCCTCAGGCCCTGTCCAGTCAGTCAAGTACTTGCCCGACAATCCACAGATGGTCGCGTTGTTCATGAAGATGTCCTTCTGGCCCACTTTCTGGGCAAAGTCACGGTCATGATGCAGGGGATTAAAGTCTCTGCTAGCTATAGCCCCAGCGATTATCGTGGTACTTGTGACGTCCAGAGTTGCCGTGGGAAGCTCTTGTCCTTCCTCAACATCTTCCCAGTGAAGTGATTTCCAAGCCATCTCTACCTCCGTATTGGCTCCGGCGCCTTAGGGTCCGAAGCGATACTTCAAGACGGTAAAACTCTGTGTGCCCACCGTCTTCCCCTTTTGATTAGTGAAGGTGAAACCAGTGGTCACGAAGTGACCCATTCCCAAGCTCGTCTTCTTCTCTGGTGAAACATCGGTAACCTTATAGGTGAACGTTATGCGGTCCCCAGGAAACACTGGCCAATAGTACTTCTGGGCCACATTGGTGACGATTATCCCGTAGAAGCCGGCTTTGTCGAGCTTCTCCAAGAACTGCTCAAAGGGATGAGGTGGCTGCTGCCGTGGAGGCCATAGTGGGGGCATAGTCCAAGTGAGCAGCATCGTGGGCGGGGCGATAATACTGCCGTACTTGCTTTTCCTGGCATACCCTTCGTCGGTATACAAGGGGTTGCCATCTTGCATCGCTTCGCACCAGTGCCTGATCATCGGCTTGCACACCTCATCAACAGCCACTCCCGGCGCTCCCTCCCGCCCAACCAAGGCCTTCAGCTCTTCATAAAATTCCATATTCATATTTAGCCCTCCTTAGCCTAGCAATTCAGGTTGGGGCGAAGAGGGACAATCTGCGGCAGGCTAGACGAGGCGGCGCAACTTTCTAGTCTTGTCAGCAGCGAAAACGGCCGCTCCGATGGCTCCGATAATCTGAGGGTCTACCGGGAATTGAACAAATGTCGTCTCGAGCAGTCGTTCAAGACTCTTTACGATGCCAGCGTGCTTGGCAACGCCGCCCGTCATACCAATGTCCTTTTCGATCCCCACAGTGCGCACCAAAAAAACAATGCTGCGCGCAGTAAGATCGCTGATTCCGGCTGCAATGTCAGCGTTACTCTTTCCTTCAAAGACCAGATGCCTGATTTCGATCTCGGTCATGACGCAGCAAGGCTTGCTCAAAGCGACAGGATTAGATGCCTCAAGCGACAGAGGGCCGAGTTGGGAGATATCAACACCGAGACTCCTGGCCATGATTTCCAAGCTTCTCCCGGTGCCAGCGGCGCATTTGTCATTCATACTAAAGTCTTCCACAGAGCCTTTGTCATTCACTCTTATCGCCTTGAAGTCCTGTCCCCCGACGTCGATTATCGTCCTTATGGTGGGGACAAGCCAATGGGCGCCTCTCCCGTGGCATGATATTTCGCTGACATTGGCATCGGCAAAGGGTACGATGTAACGCCCATACCCGGTGCCTACGCAGTAGTCTATATCGCTATGGGTGAGTTCAAGCCTTTTGAGCAGCTTGTCCATTACATCAACAGCCGACTGCCCGGCACTTGCTCTTGATTGTATTACCTCGGATCCCAGGATCGCATCGTCCTTTAGAACCACGGCTTTGGCGGTCAGAGCGCCAACATCGCATCCGGCAACAATCATTCCCCTCTCCTCCTCAACCAAGACTATGAAGACCTCAGGCTACAAGGCTCTGAAGGTCTCATTGTTAAGCGGACTCTGTTTCATCTTTGGCTATGAGTGCGGCGCCCAAGGCTCCAATAACCTGAGGGTCGAGTCCCAGATTGGCAAACCTCAATCCCCATTTCTTCTCAAGATCTCTCACCACGATGCTATTCTTGGCCACCCCACCTATCATCGCCACCTCTTCGATTAGATCTATTCGCGCGAGATGGCCTACTATCTTCGCAGCTACGGCGGAGGCAACACCAGCGAAGATATCCAATCGATCACGACCAGCGTTGACGCTAGAGATCACCTCGCTCTCGGCAAATATTACGCATGTGTTGCTTATGGGGATAGGATTGTCCGAGCTAAGCGCGGCTCGACTCAACTCCTCAACTGGCGCTTCCAGGGCGTTTGCTATAACATCGAGGAACATCCCTGTTCCAACTGCGCATGTGTCCGTAACCGCGAGCTCCGCTACCCTGCCGTTGTCGTCGATATTGAAGGCCCTGAAACTAGTGCCTCCAACGTCCATAACCGTTCTTATGTTGGGATTGAGTTTCCTAATGGCTCTGTGAACGCAAACCAAGGGCGGAACAGTTCCATCGGCATAGGAGACGGCGTCCTTGCCAAACCCTGTGGACAGGCAACGGTTTATCTGCTCTCGCGATAGGCCCACCTTAGCTAGGGCCTTATCCATTACATCTACTGCTGCTTGCTTGGGATGGCTCTGGTAGCGAAGTACTTCAAATGCAAGGATATCACTATTTTGAAGGATGGCTACCTTTGCCGAGATCATCCCCAAATCACATCCAGCGTATATCAACTTCGGTGACTCCTCTATCCCATCCTATGAACCCTCGCCTACCCTTTTGAAGCGCCTTGATGCACTGTCGACAAAGAGTCAGGCTACTATAGATGGGATTCCCCATTTCAACTCGCAATGAGGTATCCTGGTCCCTCATCGCTCTTGTCACGAATTATATGCCCATGACATCTGATCGTCAATCTCCATTGGTAGACGTTCCTTACCTCCTGGCGCTTCTGTCGGCCGGCAAAGTCCGGCCTGTGCCTCCCTTAGCATTATCAAGCGCCCTCTTCTGCTCCATCTCAACCAGCTCTAGCCCAGCCCCATGATAGTGAAGAACTCGGTGAACCGGTCCTTTATCTCGTCCACCGTTGTATACCTCGGATCAAACAGGTCCATCCCGATACTCATAAACGGGACCCCGAGCTCGCGGCACTTCTCCCTCATGAGGCCAACGATTGCAGACCCATCCTTGTGGCCCATGTGCATAGGCCAGACCACGCAATTTATTTTGTAGTCTTTCACCACTCGCTCTATATCGCTGAGGAAGTGATCTGCCATACCTCGCGCCTGCCTGACCATCGGTTGCTGATACAAAGCTCTCCTAGCCAGTCCCCTGAACATGGTTTCCTCGCTTGAGGTGTCAATCAGCTCGTACGGGCAATGGCCGAACATGTCCATAACGACGACCGCTCCCCACTCCTTCTCCAACCAAACAAAGAGGTCATAGACCAAGTGTGCAGGCGTAAGGTCAAACCAAAATATCCTTATCCTCTCATTCTCCACTTTACCCTTTTTCGCTCGCACCAGCCCCTCGGCGTTGGCAACGAGGTCTCTGAACCATTGAACGCCATCGGGGTGACCGACCCACACATACTGAGCTGCACCGAAGGCCTGCACTGTAATGCCGTAGCCATGGGGACAGGGTACCGCTCGCCTCAGCTCGCTGTACTCCTGCCAAAGCTTGATTATCTTGTTGCTCTCCTCTATCACCTCCCGTAGTCTGTCCATATCCAGCTTGCGCCCGGCATGCTCCTCGAGGAAGGACACCATCCGCTTGATTTCGCTAACATAGTAATGTAAACTTCGCTCATCATCTTCCCAGTAAGGGGGGTCACAGGCGAATATTGGAACGTTGGGCCACTTTTCCTTCAGCATTTGGTGGAACCCTATCGTACCATCGCAGGGGTGAATCAACGCGACCACCGCAGTTGGAATAGGAAGCTGGTCTTTTAGTACACGAAGAGCTCCTACCCTAAGGGCGGTGCAGTAGTCCTTTCCAAACCATGTATCGCTTTCATCCACCTCGGCCGTATGGCCGGGCAGAACCGCACCGAGGTACGCAGACGCCAAAGAGGTGAACCATGGGAGATCCATGGCAACAAATATCTCCGGTGCACAAGCATAGTAGCTGATAAGGAATGGGTCGCCCTCCCTAGAACACCTTATTATCTCGTTCAGCAGCTCCTGAAAACGCTTAGCCAGAGGTGCATAAAGCTTAACGTCAAAATCCGCTCCGGTAGTTATCGTCAATGCCTGTTGCACCAATCTCCAGTTTTCGCGCTCCTCTATGAATTTTGACAATTGCCCTTCTGTAGGCTGTGGGCATAGTCTTTTTCTAGCCATCGTTCACCTCTCTATCGTTTCTAGGAATGCCTGCACCCTTGTTCTCAGCTGGCCGATGGTGCCGGCCCACAGGTATTCCCTATCCAACGACAGATAGGGAGTTTCAGCCTTGAGCTTGGTGCGCAGCAGATAATGCTCAACTGTCCAGAAGTCACAAAAGACCAGCCGCTCGCCGATAATCCCGTCCACCTTGAACTCCTTGACCATGTCCCTAACGAACTTGGACCTGTTAGCTGTCTGGTCGAAGATCCGCGGGCAGGCGGGCTTATCTTGGAGGTACCATCGAGCCAGGGCGGTAAGCGGGTCACCCCCCTCATCTACATCTGTCCAGAAGACCCTGGTGCCGACGCACTGCGAATCAGTGACCACCAGTCCGCCCTCATTCTCAATAACCTT
>CAZNKW010000098.1:1530-4935 GCA_964573655.1 uncultured Dehalococcoidia bacterium | reverse complement strand
CTCGAACCCTGAACCGGCTGATTAAGAGTCAGCTGCTCTACCTATTGAGCTAGCGCCCCCAAAGCGCATCTATTCTACCCTAAAATCCTGAACAAAAACAAGGAAATCAGTTGTTTAGCCACCTCTACCTGTCATTCTGACCCCGATTTATTGGGGGAAGAATCTAGACCCTCCCCTTTCGCTTCGCTCAAGCTTAGGGTGACAAACTAAAATCTCGGGAAATAGAAAGGCATTTGTTACAATCAGTGGATTCGCCCTACCCTATCAACTTTGCCCAACGGGGAGAAGAGCATAATCCCTGTCGTTCGCCGGTTTCACTTTTCCAGTCAGAGTCTGAGGTAGAATTGGCCTCCTACAGCTGAGGAGCACCGCAGCGAACACCAGGATAGCTGCCGGGTAGAAGTAGATGGAGAAGCTTCGCCAGGCGAAGAATAAGGGGAGCACCGCCAGCACAAGGGCAGCGTCCGAGTATCTGCGACAGTTATAATAGTACCAAACAAGACACACAACAAAGACAGCTAACTCCATTAAGACATAAGTTATACTTGTCCCCGGAGGGATAATACCTACTACGGAGAAGGCCACAATCCCCACTCCCCTAGGGAACATTGGGTCGATTACAGGGGCAAGTAAGGACTCAGCCCATGCCTGTGATGCGCCGAGGATGAAAGGTATATTGGTCACAAAGAAAATGCCCCCGATCACTCCACTGAGCTGGAGCGACCTTTGCCAGCCAAATTGACGAAGTATAAAGACGAGGTAGAACGGGATAAAAAACCAAGCCAGTTGCTTCGAGGTCGCCGCCAAGCCCATGAATACCGCCGAAAGCCAGAGGTTCCTGGGCAGCAGAATCCAGCCCAAAAGCAAAAAGAGGAGATAGAGGCTTCCGGTTCCCCCAAAGGCAATATCATTCCACATCTCCAAACTGGCCAAGGCGACAAGGACCACCAGAGGCCATAGCTTTTTCGGAGATTGCCACATAATGACGGCAAACATTAACAGAGCACAGAGGAGATAGAAATACCTCAGGTCGTGGAGCCCAAAGGCCAGGAAGGGGGTGAGGAATAGAAAAGAGCCTGCCGGATAAGCTAGCTTGCTCTCAAACTCCGAGGGGGGAGTATCAGGGTTAGCCTTAGCCTCCTGCCACACACGGTCGATCTCCTCCTCAGTAGGGTAAGGAAAGGTCTCAGCAAAGGTCCCATCCTTAAGAGGGGTAGTGTGGTGCTCAGCTGATAGTCCAAACTCATCAAAGGCCTCAAATAGGTTGACTTCCGTATATGGGTTCTTGGCTTCAAGCAGCTTCTCACCCGCCAAGTGAATCATGGCAGTACCATCATTATAGCCAATCTCCTGACTATAGGTGCTGGCCATTTCTATCTCCTTCCCATCCACTTCCAGAGCACCCCTATTGAGCAGGTTTATGCCTACAAATTCAACAATGCCTATGATAAGCAGAACCAGGCCCACTCCAATGGCAGCTCGCCTCAAATGCTTCAAATAGGGGCTAAGACGCCTGTCAATAGCTGGTATTGCCATCATAAAGACCACAGCGAAGAATATGAGCCACAGGATGACACTCAAGGAGGTAAACAAGGGTTGCCAGCCTTTCGGGCCAAATGCCGTAAGTATATGAGCTAAAATCTGGAAGCCAAAGGCAAAGAATATGAGGAATAGCCTGGGGGTGCCAACTAAAGAGCAAATCCGCCCTCCGGCTGCAGCTAACCGGTTGGCTTTTTGCTGCGTCTCGCTATACCCCACTTTCCCTCTAGCAGTATGAACTTTGTCTCAGGCTAATAAAGTCTCTTATGACCAATATGTCAGCTGCTCAACCTGCTGAGCCAGTGCCCTACAGGCTATCTATTTTATAACAAACCCCCTAAAGAAAAGCAAGGAAATATTGTGCGGTGTCCAAGACATACTATACAGTTTATGGGTTATGGGCCGGAAGCTGCTTCCTCGCCCAAAAGCAGCAAAATCCCTCTGGGCAAAGAAAACCTGCCCATACACTACAACCCCCGTCCCCTTATATCCTGACTAGAACGTACCATACCCCTGTAAGCGCTTTTTCAAAGCTGGAAAGGCCAGGCATGGGCAAGGGTGCGTTCTTTCTCCTCCCCATCTAACTCGTAATGCGGCAGTTTTTCGTATCTCAGGAAATGCACTCAGATACCAGCACTCACACACTCTCCCTAAAGCTAGGCTGGTCTGGCGATCCTGCTTGCCTCAGATTACCTCCCCACTGCTGCCCGACGCCGGCCAGCGGGCACCTCATGCGCCGGCCAGAATTCTGAATCTTCGGCTTTCTTGAAGGGTTCCACCGGGATTGAGCCACGCTCCGGCTCGAAGCAGGGACTCAGCAAAGGAGATGGCGACTCAGCCGAGCTGTCCCACACTCCTCGGTGGGGTTTCTGGATAGCCTTGACTGTCAGATGCCAGGCCATATATTATTGGTGACAAGAGTGGCCAGCGATCAGGATTACCTCGTGGCAAGTTGAAATAGGAAATCCCGGATGAAAGGAGGAATGCCATGGCAGAGGTTACTATGGATGAACAATCGGCAAAGCTAGAGGCTTATGAAAAAGGGTTCCTGGCGGTCTACTTGGTGAATACAGGAGTTGCCCTTGGTTTGTTCCAGAAGCTGGCTGCCTCAGAGGGTGGCCTCAGCGCTGATGCCCTAGCGAGAGAACTTGGTCTGCATGAACCATATGTCAGGTTTTGGTGCCAGACTGCCTATCACTTCGAAATCCTCGATTGCGATGAAGAGGGCAGATTCAGACTTGCCCCCCACATGGGTGCCCTGTTGACTGACCCCGAGAACCCCTACTACTTCGGGCACAGAGCAAGGTTCATGGTCTATCACTGGGCAGAGCTTCTCAAGAGTCACCCAGAGTATTATAGGAGCAGAAATAGTCATTTCTGGGATGCTCTGGGGCAGGAGTTTTCCAGGGATGCTAAGGCCCTGACCTGTCATATCGTGCCCTTGGCTTATAGGTTCATGATCATTCCTTCTGTTCCAGGATTGAAAGAAAGACTGGATGCCGGTATGAAGGTTCTGGATGTGGGGTGTGGTGCGGGACATCTCATGATTGAACTAGCCAAAGATTTCCCCAAGTGCAAGTTCATTGGTGTTGAAGTTGATAGATTTGCTGTCAAAGACGCCCAGAAGTACATAGAAGACAATGGAGTGAAGGATAGAGTATTGGCCCTGTTGGTCGACGCAGCCTCTATGGACTATGATAAAGAGTTTGATCTAGTAAACATGGCAGTGGTGTTACACGAAATAAGACCTGACATGAGACGTAGAGCAATGGCAAACTGTTACAAAGCTTTGAAGGATTCGGGTGAAATAGTGATTTTTGACTTTGCCTATCCGGAAAGATTGGAGGATTTCAGGAAGCCGGAATA
>CAZNKW010000098.1:0-1430 GCA_964573655.1 uncultured Dehalococcoidia bacterium | reverse complement strand
CTAGCTCTCTCAGCTCACGCTTCTGTCGTTGTCCACAACACGACCTTTCCGCCGATGAAATAGGCGAGAACACCAGCTCCAAAGTCTGCTGCACGGGCGACGTACATACTCTAAAGCATTCCTCAATCGGTTCTTGGATTCCTCTCGATATTGGCCTCCTAGCATGCCCCAGCCAATAACCGCTAGCAGGACTACGCCGGAGCCGACCATCATCCACAGTGTCTTGCCCTTTATCCCTGAGGCAAAAACGCTAGCCACGTTCTCAATCACTTCATTACCCTTCTCGGCCAACACAGCGTCTACTCCTTCGTATTCCGACACGTCAATTACGTCCTCTACCCTCGGTTGTACTACCCGAGAGTAGATGACCGCTGTGGCAATGTAAACAGCAAGGGAGGAAACCAGTAGCACCGCTAGCGCCCAGAGCAGCCTGCTCCTCCAGTTGCGGCCACCCAGAAGGCCAATGAACAGGAGAATCACAAAGGGTATCAGCCAGAGGGTCCACAGCCATGTTCTACCAGTGGCTATCCAGTGGCGGGCATCATCAAAGGAGTTGAGAGCTTCTTCTGTATCCGCAATATCGGCGACCGCCTCTCTCACGTCTGCCTCGGTAACAGTGTAGCCACTCTTTATCCAGCCGCGCACATCTTCAAGGGTTTCCTCACCATCGCTATCCAGTTCATCCAAGAGGTCGGCATCAGTGAAGGTCCAGCCATTGGAGACCCAATCACAGAGGTCGTCCAAGAACCCCTCATTACCCTCGCCCAGTGATTGCCTCAGGTCAGACTCGGTGTAAACCCACTGGGTTGGGAGTGGGTCTCCGATCATCTGGTCGATCGAGCTGGCGACGTTGATGTTGAGCGCATCTTTAAATTGCTGATATGACCTGCCAGATGGACGGCAGTCGGGCAGGGTGCCCTGGGGCAGAGTGGCTACAATCTGCAGGAATTGCTCCATGCTGCACTCAGGCAAACTAAGAAAGTGGTCATGTAGCCTCTGATCGGCTGACACCGTGAGGTGAGAGAGGGCAACTGCTTTCCTGTCGGCCAGGTCCACTGCTACCCCGATGCTGTCGGCTTCACCTTTGACATAGGCCGCAATGCCATCGACAACCTCACTCAGCCATGCTTGCACCCAGGACTGGGGCAACGCCACCTTGATAGCAGAGACAACCTCTTCCTGACTCAGGCTAACCTCAAACGGGAGATTGACCACTGATCCCAGGTTCGCCTCAACAACGGGTACTATCATCTCATCTAACAGGTAATCGTAGGTCTCTTGCCCGCTGAAGAGGTCTATTACAGCAGTTGCAGCTGCATCGACGCGGTCCTGCAGATAGACAGTGATGATAAAGTAATTCGAGTCGCCGGTCATGTATGGCATCACTGAGTCGATGGCCGCTTCAACCTGCCAAATTGCCCAGTCCGCAG
>CAZNKW010000097.1:0-4999 GCA_964573655.1 uncultured Dehalococcoidia bacterium | reverse complement strand
GCTGATCCAGAAGGCGTTCTGGGTCAGCATCGTAGCATACGATTGCTCCGGTCTCCTTCTTCACTATGCTGATGATGTTCTTCAAATGCTCAGTGATGCCGCCAGTGCCTTCCAGAACTCCTATTACTTTCCCCTCGTCGTAGGCAATAGCGAATTCGCCTAGTGTTCCGGAGCGTCCTCCAGCAAAGATAACCACGTCACAGCTTCTTATGTTCTCGATCTCACGGCCCATAAGCCCGCTTCCAGTGTAAATGATGGCGTCGTAGCCGCGGGTAGGGGAGTGATACTTCCTCACGTGCTCCTCCAAGTTGAGAGCAGGGGAGACACCTACCACAAACCCCCCCTCCTCCTTCGCGCCCTTGACAGCGTCGTGTGGCATACCTGGGCAGGCCCCTGTTACGAGAACATATCCCCGCCTGGCTATGGCAGCACCCAAGCGACGTACCGGCTGGCGCACCTCGTTTGCCAAGTGTCCCCCCGCCGATCCCATTACCCCAACAGTCATCCGAGGGAAGTTAAACACAATTGACCGATTTCCCTTCATTAGCTTATCGCTCCTTGTTGGGCATAACTTTGATGCCCTTGTCTGATTTGAACTCCCTCACCTTGCTCCGGGGCTAGCACTCTACGCTTCTGAGCTACAGGTGAGTGTCAAGATGATAACACTACGGCAAGCCAAGGGCAATCCCCACATATCACACAAAATCTATTTCCAGCGCATGTATTCGTCATATAATAATAGAAGAAACTCTTCACCGGGCAGACTAGACAACTCATCATAATTTATTTGGTGTAACAGAAGTGGGGCAACTTTACTAGCCCTGTTGACTTTGTTATTATCTCCGAAACTGAGCGACCAGGATAGCCGCATTCCGTTAAGGCCATCCTTGGAAAAGAGGAATGATCCTAGTCATCTGTGGTACGAACCACAGCGATGACGATTGCTGGGATGAAAAGGCTAGTCGCTGGAAGGTAAAGGTATGGAGATTAAGCTGACTTTTCTTGGTGCCGCCCAGAATGTCACCGGGTCACGTTACCTTGCTGAAGCCAGCAACATAAGGCTTTTGGTGGACTGTGGGCTTTATCAGGAGAGGGAACTTAGAGGACGGAACTGGGATCCTTTCCCGATTCCGCCCGGAACTCTAGATGCAGTCCTTTTGACCCATGCTCATCTCGACCATTGCGGTCTACTCCCCAAGCTAGTCCGCGAAGGATTCCGCGGCCCAATCTACTGTACGGCTGCCACTGCTGAGATCGCCGAAATCATGCTCTTGGACTCCGCAAAGCTGCAGCAAGAAGACGCAGAGTTCAAGAAGAGGAGGCACGAACAAGAGGGGCGAAAAGGACCCTACCCAGAGATCCCACTGTACACCATGGATGACGCCAAGGCTTCTTTTCCACTGTTCTCGCCTGTCAGCTATGGAGAGACCATTGCCATAGGTGAAAGAGTTGAAGCCACCTTCCATGAAGCTGGCCATGTCCTGGGCGCATCCATGATCAGGCTTAGGGTACGGCGAAATGGAGAGGAGAGGACAGTCCTCTTTTCCGGAGATATTGGCGGTTGGGACAGGCCAATGCTGCGGGATCCAACTTCGTTTGAACAGGCAGACTATGTTTTGGTGGAATCCACGTACGGCGATAGGTTACTCGAACGTTCCGAAGACGCAGCTAGCGAGCTGGCCGAGGTCATAAATACCACAGTAAAAGCAGGAGGAAACATAGTCATTCCCAGCTTCGCTTTAGAGAGGTGTCAGGAGATCTTATATTATCTCAACAAATTTCTGCTTGAGCGTCGCATACCACACCTTGCGGTTTTCGTTGACAGCCCTATGGCGGTGAGCATCACCGAGGTGTTCAGACATCATCACGAATTGTTCGACGAAGAAATGAGCCAACTGGTGCGTCAGGGAAAGTCCCCCTTTGATTTCCCTAGCCTGAATTTGGCGAGGACAATCGAGGAGTCGAGGGCAATAAATCATATAGCAGCCACCGTTATCATAATAGCGGGCTCCGGAATGTGCACCGGTGGGAGGATAAAGCACCATCTTGTCACCAATATTTCCAGAGCAGAGAGTACCATAGTCTTTGTCGGATATCAGGCAGTGGGAACCCTGGGGCGACAGATCGTTGCCGGGGCTAAAGAGGTCAGGATATTGGGGAAACATTATCCTGTGAGAGCGAGAGTGGTGCAGCTCAATGGCTTTTCAGCCCATGCCGATAAGGGCCAGCTTCTCAAATGGTTATCGACCCTTCGGAGACCACCCCAGCGTCTCTTCGTAACTCACGGGGAACCTAGCGCATCACAGCACTTCGCCAGTCTGGTAAGAGACAAAGCCGCTTGGCAAGTAACGGTTCCAGAGTATCAGGACGAGGTTCTCCTAGACTAGAGCCTGCCGTGGAGCAAAAGCTCGCTATTCGTTCTTAGAATTATGGAAAGTGCACATTTGGTCATATTGTTCACATGTCCCCATTGCGTCAGTATATAGGCTTGTCTCGGCTCCCTCCAGGACGATTTTCAATCGCTAGCATTGTTTGCCAGCAAGAACCTTCAAAATCTTAGGAAGTGCCTTCGCTGCCACATGGGAAGGGGCGTTGCATCCTACCCTCACCACAAGCCTCCCCCGACATACATCCTCCGCTGTCTCCCTCAGAACTTTACAGAGGCGAGGATAGCAGCTATCGGTGAGTTTTCTGGTCCCGTAGCTTTCTTTGTGGGTATCAAGACCGCAGAACCACAGAATGAGCTCTGGTTCGAATTCACGAATAAGGGGAGGAACCTCATCACAGAACCGGCGCACAAATTCGTCATCCCCAGATGCGTGGGGAAGACATATTTTGGTCTTTCCCTCCCCTCCTCCATACTCGCAATAACAGATGTGAAGGACATCCTCGTCTCTCAAGAAGATATCCCTGGTACCATCACCGTGATGGGTGTCGGTGTCGACTATGGCAAACCTTGTTCCTCTACCGGTCTGCCTCGCCCAAGCCACAGCTATAGCCTCGTGATTGATGTAGCATCCTCCCCAGGCATAATCCCTGCGGGCATGGTGTCCACCAGCTCCAACAAGAGAAAGGGCATTATGTAGCTCACCGGAGAGGATCTTATCGAAAGCCATTACAACGGCTCCCGCAGAATAAAGGCTCACTTCCCAGTATCCTACTCTTTTGACCTCCGCTACCCACTCCTTAGTGTGCACCAACAGGACAAGCTCTTCAGCAACAGGTTCAGCTTCAAAGAACGTTACTTCTTCCTCCTCAGAAAAACCTTTCCCTCTTATAGCATCGAAACCCTTTCCAATGTTCATATCCATAGGAGCATGTTCATTCCTCATTATCTCGTTATAGAAAACGCCGGTATTCTTCATCGCGCCTTTCCCCAATTCCCTCCAGGCTTCAACCATTATACCACCCCAACCGCAGCTTGGAGGCGAATTGAGGCACTACACGAAAAGTCAGGAGGTGCAGCGTAGAATCAAGCAACTATGGTAACCAGCCCTGCCCCTTGCTTGATTTATTGAGAAATAGGGTTTTCATCAAGGGCTACGTCCCAGATATGGGCTTGCCAAGGGCTGAGGTCGACGTAGAGGCCTTGGCTGCGAAGTTCACCGGCGTCTCGAAGGTATGTTGTACCAGTTAGCTCGTCCCGGAAAACGACTCTCCCTACCTTCTCCAATGGCAATGGCAGCTTCAGCCAACCCTGTGCCCGATTTGGCGAGTAGTCCACCACCGCTAATTTGACCTGTTCGGCATAGCGCCAGCACCAGGTCAACAAGCTTCGATGACTTTCATTGCCCACCCAGGCTTGGCTTGGTTCTACTAGCGTCCATTCTCCTCTATGGAAAGCTGGCGCGCTACAGACCGCCAGCAACTGATGGTAGAAGCGCCTGATCTCAGGATCGTCAGCCTCTTTTGGCTCGCGCACCAACTGGATCGGCAGACGGATGCTTCGGCCCTCAAGCTGACCATCATGGAAAAGGCGAAGACCAGGGACGGTGGCCAGAACAACCGCAGCCGCAAGCGAGCGCTCACGACCAAAGGCGACTATGGCCCGCAGTTCGTCATGGTTCTCGATAAAGCGGGCCGAACGTTGCTGGTAAAGGTCGTCCATCATAAGGTGGCTCCGAATTTCATCAGGGCTGGAGAATCGTAGTCTGTCATAGAGCGACTTGTCATAGGTGAAATCGAACCCCATCTCTTGCAGTTTTCGCTCCAGACCCCAATAGACCTCAGCCAGAAACAGAAAGCCAGGTCGTTGTCGTTTCACCTGCTCGATGGCTTCAGCCCAGAACTCCGTCTTTAATGGCGAGTAATCCTTTACAACCTCTCCCCATACCTTTCCAAACACATCATTGAGCGCCAGCATAGCCATGTCACAGCGCACTCCATCTGCCACTTCTGCGATCTGAAGTAGCTTGTTGATCAGAGCCTGCCGCAGGTCAGTGGAGCGAAAGTTCACCTGAACGGTATCCGTCCAAGGTGGGAAGTTTGGGTCCCTCCCGTGGGCAAGGTAGATTATTCCGTCGGCTGAAAAGAACCACTCAGGATGCCTGCGGGCATGTGCTTTACTGCCATAAACAAAGCGCCTGGGGTGAGTCAATGTCCACGGATGGTCCAAAGCCAGGTGATTGGGAACAAAGTCTAGCAGCAGACCCAGGCCTTGGCGGTTTAACCTGGACTTTAGCTGGGCGAGCTCCCCTGATTGACCCAGCTCTGGATCGAGGCGATAGGCGTAGACAGCATAGGGGGAGCCAGCGACGTCCAGATCGCTCCAGTCAGGCAAAGCCTGGTCGTATTCCTGGCGGAGAGCTGGGTGCAGCAGGGCTTGCTGCCGAGCACCCGGGCTGCGCTGCCACACCCCCATGAGCCAAACTAGGTCGAAACCTCTGTTCCGAAGGAGCTGCCATTCCTCCTCTGGAACAGTGGCTAATGTCAAGGCGCGCCGGTATTTTTCAGAGATCCTCTTAATAAATATGCGGGCATTGATTTCGTACAGATGAGG
>CAZNKW010000096.1:0-5023 GCA_964573655.1 uncultured Dehalococcoidia bacterium | reverse complement strand
GCACGCCTAGGGCTTGCATTTTTGCCCCGATTGTGATATATTAAATTGTAAAGTTGGCCTGAGTGGAGTGGGTATTTCCCCACTCCTTTTGTTAAGAGGATAGAACGGGAGGTCTAAATAAAAGATGAAGACCGAGTTCGTAATTGCTCTCACTCAATTGGCTGCCGAGAGGAACCTTCCCAAGGAGGTTATCCTCAGGACTGTAGAGGCAGCATTGGTTCCCGTCTTCAAGAAAAACAACTTTGCGCCAGATCAAGACATCTCGGTTAGGATTGCACCCCAAACAGGCGAGGTCAAGGTTTATGCTCGAAAGGCGGTGGTGAAAAAGCGCACAGACCCTTCTCAAGAGCTCTCCTTAGCTGAAGCAAAGAAGTTAAAAGCAGATGCTCAGCTTGGGGAGACAATCGAGGTGGAATGCACCCCACCCAATGCCGGGCGTATTGCTGCTCAGACAGCAAAGCAGGTAATACTGCAACGATTGCGAGATGCCGAGCGCGATGCCATCTTTGGAGAATATGCTGATAAAGAGGGGGAAGTTGTTAGTGGCGTAGTGCACTATATAGAGCCAAAGCAGATCATTGTTGACCTAGGGAGAGCGGAGGCGATACTCCCCTTGGCTGAGCAGGTAAGTACGGAGCACTACCGAGTAGGACAGAGGATCAAGCTTTACCTTTTGAAGGTACTACGCACCAGCAGAGGGACTCAATTGATAGTATCGCGGACACATCAGAATCTGCTGCGTCGCCTTTTTGAACTAGAGGTACCTGAAATCTACAATGGTACAGTGGAACTTAAAGCCCTGGCCCGTGAGCCCGGGCATCGAAGTAAGGTTGCTGTGGCTGCCCGCCAAGAAGGGGTTGATGCTGTCGGTTGTTGCGTTGGCTTGCGTAGCATCAGAATTCAGAACATCAGTAAGGAGCTAGATGGAGAGAAGATAGACATAGTTCAATGGCATCCTGACTCGGCAGTTTTCATTGCTAATGCACTGAGCCCGGCTTCAATAGTAAGGGTGGAAATAAATGAAGAGGGAAAGAGCGCTAATGTAGTTGTTCCTGATAAGCAACTCTCTCTAGCTATCGGTAAAGGGGGACAGAATGCTCGACTTGCTGCTAGGCTCACTGGCTGGCGAATCGATATTAAGAGCCTCTCTATGATGGAGGTGGAAAAGGCTGCTCTAGTAGAAGAGATTGCTCCAGTAGAAGAGGCTGCCCCCAGCGAGGCAGTGCCGGCAGTTGAACCTGTGACGGAAGCTGTATTGGAGCCAGTGACTGAGGAAGCGATCCCCGTCCCTGAGGAGGTAAGCCAGTGGGTGTTAACTTCAGCAGAGACACCATCAGAGGTTGAAGTTCCGGTCGAAGCTGAGGCCCCTGGCAAAATCTACTCCATTGAGGAGATACTTTCTCAGATAGAGGCGGCTACGGAAAAGACTCAAAGTCGCTTTGCTGAGAAAGCGCCAGCTCCCATCTCGGAGATTAGGGCTAAGAAAGCGAAGAGGGGACAAGTTCCCGAGGGAGAGTTGCCCGCACCGAAAACCAAGACGAAAAAGGCGCTTCGACGGCGCCGTACCTCGGACGAGGATGCTGACTTGAATAGGGATTTACATCTGGACGAGTCGGTAGATGAGCGACCAGAGGAAGAGATACTTTCCCAGATAGAGGCGGCTACTGAAAAGTCTCAAGGTCGCTTCGCTGAGGAAACGCCAATACCTAAGTCCGAAGTCAAGGCTAAGAAGGGGAAAAAGGGAAGCCCTCTTAAGGGCGAGATATCAGGAGGCAAAAACAAGCCTAAAAAGGCGATTCGACGGCAACCTATATTAGATGATGATATGCTAGAGGATGAAGAGGAATAACATAAGACAACTACAGCCCCTTAAGCATATCCCACAGCGTACCTGTATTGCTTGCCGTGAGGTAAAGCCAAAGCGACAGCTGATTCGCTTGGTTTATACTGTTAATGGTACAGCAGAGGTAGATCCCTCAGGGAAAAAGGCAGGAAGGGGTGCATATCTTTGCCACTCACCAGATTGTTGGGAGAAGGCACTAAAGAAAGGCAGATTAGAGCAGGCGCTGCGGAAGAAAATAAGTGCCGAGAATCAGGCAAGGCTGGTAGAGTTCAGTAGAGTGCTTCTCTCTAATGATGGAGATAATTCCTCTTAGCGTGAAGAAACTAGATGGCAAAAATTAGCAAGAAAGTAAAGTCACCTTCCCCAAGGGAACAGAAAATTGAACTTCCTCCCTCTCTAACCGTGAAACAGCTAGCAAATTTGCTAGCTATCAACGGGGTGGAGGTGGTCAAGCAATTGATGCGAAATGGAGTCATGGCAAGCGTTAACCAAACCATCGATTATGACACTGCGGCCATAATAGCTTCAGATTTTGGCTATGAAGCAATAGAAAAATCAACCCCAGAGCCTACTACTGCTAGAGAGGAGGGGCAAGACCTCCAGCCGCGTCCTCCGGTAGTCACTGTTATGGGCCATATCGACCACGGTAAGACCAGCCTCTTAGATGCTATCCGCCAAACAAATGTAACGGCTACTGAAGCCGGGGGTATTACTCAACATATTGGTGCATATCAAGCAGAGGTAGATGGTAAAAAGATCACCTTCTTAGACACCCCGGGTCATGAAGCCTTTACTGCCATGCGAGCCAGAGGGGCAAAGGTGACTGATATTGCTGTCCTTGTAGTGGCTGCTGATGACGGAGTAATGCCGCAGACCCGAGAAGCTATAGCTCACGCTCGGGCTGCTGGAGTTCCTATTGTGGTAGCTATAAATAAGATTGACAAACCAAATAGTAATTTGACACTAGTGGAGCAACAACTTGCCGATGAGGGTTTGGTTATCGAAAAGTGGGGCGGAAATACTGTCTGTGTCCCTGTTTCCGCCAAAATGAAGCAGGGTGTTTCTGAACTCCTGGAAAATATCCTTGTTGTTGCTGAGATGCTAGAACTAAAAGCCAATCCAAACTGTCCAGCTACCGGGGCAGTTATTGAAGCAGGGATGGATAAGACAAAAGGACCTCTGGCTACGGTCTTAGTGCAAAGCGGCACCCTTAAACCAGGTGACCCCATAGTTGTTGGTGATACTTGGGGTAAGATAAAGGCTATGTTTAACGATGCCGGCAAGCGAATTAAGAAAGCAGAGCCAGCTACCCCAGTGGAGATCTTGGGGCTGAATAGTGTGCCCCAAGTTGGCGATGCTTTCACAGTGGTCGCCATCGAACGGGAGGCCCGAGACTTGGTGCAAAAGCGGCAACAAGAAAAGCAACAGGGGTTGCTCAGGCCAACGAAATCTCTCACTTTAGATGACCTATTTGCTCAACTCCAAGAGGAGCAAACAAAGGAGCTCAGCATTGTTCTCAAGACCGATGTCCAAGGGAGCATTGAGCCAATAAAGGATTCCCTAGAGCGGCTGGAGACAGAGGAGATAAAGGTGAAAATCATTCACTCCGGTAGTGGAGTTATTACTGAGGGTGATGTAATGTTAGCTATGGCTTCTAAAGGGATTGTTATTGGCTTCAACATTGCGCCCACTTTAGGTGCACAGCGTCTAGCTGAACTGGAAGGGGTGGATATACGCCGCTATAGTGTAATCTATGAGCTAATAGAGGATATAGAGAGAGCACTCAAGGGCATGAAGGAGCCCTCCTATGTTGAGGTTATCGAGGGGCATGCTGAGGTGAGAGCGCTTTTCTCCTCAGGTAAGTATGGAAAGGTAGCCGGGGTCTACGTTAATGACGGCAAGATAAGTCGAGATGCCCTAGTCAAAGTCATACGCCAGAACCAGATAGTGCACCAAGCTACCCTGAGCAGCCTAAAGCGTTTTAAGGATGATGTCAAAGAGGTGGCCGCTGGCTTCGAGTGCGGGATAGGAATCGAAGGGTTCAACCAGTTTGAGATAGGCGATGTGATTGAGTTTTATAGGAAGGAGAAGGTTGATGAGTCGGCGCATTGAAAGAGTGAATAGTCTTATTCGGCAAGAGATAAGCGAAATGTTACAACGCCAGGTGAAAGACCCCAGACTGGGTGGTTTTGTTACCGTGACTCAGGTTTCTACCTCTCCAGATTTACGCCATGCCAAGATATTTATCAGTATTATGGGCAGTGAAGAGGAGAAAGGGGAAGCCCTTGAGGCTTTCGCTGCTGCTTCAGGTTTCCTGCGCAGAGAGTTGGCGGCACGCTTGAGGTTGCGCCGCAGCCCTGAATTGAGCTTTCACTACGATGATTCCATTGACCACGGAGCTCATGTTCTCCAATTAATCAACCAGATAGCCACCGGCGTAACTGAGGGAAAGGGCAAGAGTGAGTGTTGATGGCATCCTCAATATTCTCAAGCCTCCAGGCAAAACATCCTTTGCAGTGGTTTCTTTACTACGAAGCCTAAGTGGCGAGCGACGAGTAGGACACGCCGGTACCCTTGACCCTGAAGCCTCTGGAGTGTTAATCCTCTGTCTTGGTCAAGGGACAAGGATCATCGAGTTCCTAGCGGGGGCTGTCAAAACCTACCAAGCCGAAATCGAGCTGGGGACAACGACTGAAACCTATGATGCCAGCGGCAAGGTGATTCAAAGAAGTGATCCCTCCTCTGTGACCGAAGAGCAAGTAAGAAAGGTACTCCATTCCTTCCGTGGTTCTATCGAGCAGACCCCGCCAATGTATAGCGCCCTTAGATATAAAGGGAGACGCCTTTATCAGCTGGCTTGGGAAGGAATTGAGGTAACCAGAAAACCCAGGAAAGTGCAGCTTTCGCGCCTGGAGCTTTTAGGATGGCAACCACCCATCATCACTATTGAGGTAGAATGTAGTGCTGGCACCTACATCCGCTCCTTAGCTCAGGATATAGGGCTAGCTCTAGGTTGTGGGGCCCATCTTAAAAGACTAGTTCGCCTCAAGAGTGAGCCTTTCCACATTGCGGAGGCTATCCCCCTTCCTTTAATTGAGGAGGCTTTTCACCATGGTTACTGGCAGCGCTTCCTCTACTCCATCGACGAGGCCCTCCTTGGTTGGAGTGCAGCTATCCTTA
>CAZNKW010000095.1:0-5079 GCA_964573655.1 uncultured Dehalococcoidia bacterium | reverse complement strand
AGAGCACCTGTATCTGGAGAGGTCACCAGCTCCCTACTACGAGGGATTGAAAACTGCTTCTCTATAGATAATCTATGTATGCTGTTCATGGCACAGAAGGGGATCAATCTAGCCTTTGAATCTTTATCAGGGACCCCATAGTGAAGGCAACAATGTTGGACTCTGTCTACGTCGAAATTATACGGATCCATGAAGTGCATAGCCGATACCGTAAGCCAGTTGCCCGGCAACCATTCCTCGGTCATGTGCCGATAGGATCTGTAGCCCTTAGCCAGTACGATGGGCAGAAGCTGGTACCAGAGCCTGGGGCTGACATACCTCAGGAACCCTACCATGAGTGCCAGCATTAGTCTTCGCCTCGACTTGTGGGATGCCAGGGCTCTTCTCATACTATCATAGAACTCGTCATTCTTTATGAAGCGGGGCACCGGGACCAGTTTCCCTTTTCCCACGGAGACCATCGTTATTGCCCCGCAGTGTGGGTGCACCGCCGCGTCTACGGTCAACTGGCTCCCCTTAGTTATCATTTTGGCCATGATATTGTTCATTGGAAGCGAAAAGAAATCGCTTTTCTTAATTTCACCCTTGGTCTGCTCTTCGGAAAGCCGCATAACATCAGAGGTGGTTACCCTCTTCTCTTTTAGCTCAGTTAAGTCCATTCTTCCTGCAAAGCTAACTGGCTGAAAGACAAGATGCTTGATTATGTCAGAGTTTTCGGCGGCATACCTTATCATGTCGCCAACCTGATGGTCATTAATCCCTTTAGCCAGAGTGGGAACCATGACGATTTTATTGAATCCTATCTTCCTGGCATCTTCTATAAGCTTCTGCTTTAGCGGCCATAGGTCGCGACCTCTCATTTGTATGTAAGGTTCAGGTGTGACACCATCAAACTGCAAATATAGGTAAACGTCGAGGTCGCGTAACTTCTTGAAATAGTCAATGTCCTGGGCAATTCTTATTCCATTTGTGGCCAGCAAGGTATATTCATAGCCAAGCTCCTTCTCCATACCTATTATTTCCAGCAAGTCCTCTCTTACTGTTGGCTCGCCACCACTGTGCTGCACCCCTCTAACCCTAACAGGATAATTCACCTCCTGGGCATATTCTAGAATCGCCCTTATTTGTTCCTTGGTTGGTTCATAGATGTATTCATCCGCACTGGCAGCGGCGAAACATACTGGACACCGCAAATTACACCTGTTGGTTACATCGATGATGAGCAGAGTGGTGTGTGACCTATGTTTCTGACATATGCCACAGTCATACGGGCAACCAAGCTTTGACTCCTTTGGTTTAAGTACCGGCTTTCCATAGTCCAAATATTTATAAGCCCTTTCATATTCCTCATAATCACTCCACACGATATCTTCAAAATCCCCGTGTTCGGCACAATGCTTTTTCATTATCACTTGACTATCAATTTCCCATATTTCTGCCTCTAGGACCTTCAAGTCTTCCGGGCAAATAGACTGTGTTTTTCTTAGCAGCTTCATAAGCTTACCCCCGTTTACATTAGAGGAGTATCATAATGCCTCCAAAGGCTGGGTAAACTGTAGCAGAGCAAAAAGCGAATGTCAAAGCCCCTGCAGCGAATATGCCTTGCTCATACATTGATTTCGACTCAGGCTATGCAGTATACTTGACCCGCCCAATAAATCCAATAAATGAAGAGCGAGGCTGTTTAAAAAATGTAGTTGCCCAATTTATTGGGCAAAAGAACTCTACCAAGCTTGACTTCAGTTCCCTCATAGTGGAGAAGTATGATAGAATGCCCTAGGAGATAGATCTTGGCAGAGAGGATTTTCATTGGTGTAGCCTGGCCTTATGCCAATGGTCCCTTGCATTTGGGGCATGTTGCTGGTGCCTACCTACCGGCAGACATTTTCGCCCGCTACCATCGGGCTAAGGGCAATGAGGTAATAATGGTCTCCGGCAGTGACCAGCATGGCACCCCCATAACCATTCGCGCCGAGCAAGAGGGCAAGACACCTCAGGAGGTGGCCACCAAATATCATCAGGAATTCCTCGATTCCTGGGAGAAGCTGGGCATCGATTTTGATTTATTCACCACTACCGATACTGCCAATCATGCCCAGGTGGTTCAAGATTTCTTTCTTAGACTGCTGGAAAAGGGTTACATCTATCGGGATAGCATGCCTCTGCTTTATTGCTTACACTGCCAACGTTATCTGCCTGACCGCTATGTAGAGGGTAGTTGCCCTTACTGCGGTTTCAAAGAGGCCAGGGGTGACCAATGCGATAAATGTGGCAAGCCCCTTAATCCTGCTGAATTAATTGAACCACGCTGCCGGCTATGCGGCAACACCCCCCAAACTAAAGACTCAGAACACTTCTTCCTCCGCTTGAGCGCCTTCAGGGATAAGCTCCTCGCCTGGGTGAGACAGCAGAGCCACTGGAGACAAAATGTCCTCAATTTCACCCTGCGCTACCTCGAGGAGGGGCTAAAAGACCGAGCTATTACTCGGGACATCGAATGGGGAGTAGCCATACCTCAGCGTGGCTTTGAAAGAAAGCGAATCTACGTTTGGTTCGAGGCTGTAATTGGCTACCTCTCAGCAACTAAGGAATGGGCCGGGCTTCGCAGCGAAAAGGACAAGTGGAGAGATTTCTGGCAACAAGAGGCAAAAAGTTACTACTTTATTGGCAAGGATAACATCCCCTTCCATACCATGGTCTGGCCCGCCATGCTAATGGGCTACGGAGGGCTCAACCTCCCTTATGACGTTCCGGCAAATGAGTTCCTCACCCTGGAAGGGAGGCAGCTTTCTACCAGTCGCAACTGGGCAGTTTGGTTACCAGATTATCTGGAACGCTACGCCCCTGACCCGCTACGCTATCTATTATCGGTGAACATGCCCGAGACAGGGGATACTGACTTTTCCTGGCGGGAATTTGCTCGCCGCAATAATGACGAGTTGGTAGCTACCTATGGAAACTTGGTGCACCGTGTCCTCACCTTTACTTATCGCCACTTCGATGGCTGTGTGCCTATACCCAGTGAACTTGATGGAGTCAGTAAGGCGCTCCTCCACACAGCAGAGTCAACCTTTAATTCTGTTGACAATTTCCTTTACCGCTGTCATTTTAGAGAAGGGATAAAGGCAGCCATGTCTCTTGCCCAAGAGACGAATCGATATCTAGAAGAGAAGTCACCCTGGAAGGTGATTAAGAGGGACAGAGAGGCGTGTGCCACTGCCCTCTTTGTCTCCCTTTCAGTCATCTCCTACCTCAAAAGTCTATTGTATCCCTTTTTACCTTTCAGCTCACAGAAATTGCACCACCTTCTTGGATTTGAAGGTATGGTTAATGAAGAAAGATGGGGGGTACATCCATTACCCCCGGGGCAGAGGCTGGCTCCCCCTGAACCCTTGTTTACCAAGTTGGATGAGGAAATGGTGACCGGGGAAACCAGCAGACTAGGTCATACCCCTGATTAACAGATTACAATATACACCATAGGGAAAGGAGCCCTTTGACTCTCTCTTCAATCTACAAACCTGTTAAAGGGGAGATAGCTCAAGTAGAGGAAAAGTTGAATCAAGTAGCTAGAACTGCTCCCCCTGGAATGGCAGAGCAATTAAACCATGTTTTACAAGATGGTGGTAAGCGAATTCGCCCTGCCCTGACTCTGCTGGCGAGCAAATTTCACTCCTATAATTTGGATTTGTTGCTCCCTATAGCCACGGCAATAGAGTTGCTACACACCGCCACCCTGGTCCATGACGACACGGTCGATAACTCCGATCTTCGCCGTGGCAAACTGAGCATAAATCGCCTCTGGGGCAATCTCAATGCGGTGCTTTTGGGGGATTACCTTTTTGCTGCTTCAGCCCGCATGGCGGCAGAAACAGGGAACCTTCGAGTGATAAAACTCTTTGCTCAAGCCCTGATAGATATATGCAGCGGTGAGATTGATGAATCCCTCAACCCTGCCGACAAAAGCAGAGAGCATTACTTCCAAAGGATTGGCGATAAGACAGCTTCCCTCTTTTCCGCCGCTACTGAATCAGGGGCAGTGCTAAGCGAAGCCCCGGAGGAGGCGGTGCAATCCCTCAAAGATTATGGCTATAACCTGGGGATGAGTTTTCAGATTGTGGATGACATCCTTGACTTTACCGGTCGAAAGGAAACCGTAGGGAAACCCGTAGTCAGTGACCTATCCCGAGGTATCCTCACTCTGCCTACCATAATCCTTCTCGAACGTTTGGAGGGTGACTCTATAAAAGAAATATTTGAGGAAGATAAGGAGAGGGGTAGAAAGCTAATCATAGAAAGGGTGTGTAAGTCTGGCGTCCTCGAGGAGTGTTACCAAATTGCCCAAGGGTTTCGCTCTCGAGCCTGCCTTGCCCTAGAACCACTCCCCCGTAATCCTGCCTATAGCTCTCTTATTAGCTTGGCTGACCATGTGATCAGGCGCAAGAGGTAGCTCCGAGCACTGGCTAAACCTAATGCCGCTCACTTTCCGTGACCTCTTTTTCCCACAGAGGTACTACTTGCTTAAAGCGGTCAATAGCATATTGGCAAGCCTCAAAGGCTTCCTTACGGTGAGGTGCACCTATAGCAATAACTAAGGTAATCTCCCCCACCTTTAACCGCCCTATCCTGTGATAGATAGCTATATCCTCTAACTGCCACTTTGCCTGAATCTCCTCAGCTATTCGCTGTAGCTCCCGCCGCGCCAATTCCTGAGCAGAAGCATCATATTCTAGGAAGAGGACCCTTTTACCACCAGATGAGCCCCGAACTGTGCCTACAAAGGTGACGACGCAACCATAAGCATCCTGACGAACCTTGTTGATGGCTTCTTCAGCTAGGATAGGGGTTCGGGTTATCTCGATCAAGCTAGCCTTGCTTTACCGGAGTCTCTGTAGAAGGGATAGGTTCATTAAATAGGTTCTCTAAGGCTTCACCTTCGATAGTTTCCTCAGTCATCAACCTCTCAGCGAACTGCTTCAGCTTCGCCTTATTGTTGGTCAGGATATCCTTGGCTACATTATAGCTACTGTTGACCAGGGCCTCGATCTCCCCATCAATCACATCAGCTACCTTGTCACC
>CAZNKW010000094.1:0-5136 GCA_964573655.1 uncultured Dehalococcoidia bacterium | reverse complement strand
CAGCTTGGATGCAGGTGAAAATATTGATGCAACAAAAGAGTGATTTGTTACGCGAGATGCAGCAATCCATCGGATTGTGGGTCAACATTCCTGACTTATGTTGCCAATCTGTTCAAATCGTTTGAACCATGCCAGCCTTACCTTGGCCCTTCTGTCCATGACACACTCGTCCATGTAGGTCACCCGTCATCCTAAGTTGTTGAGAGCCCGCCCCACTCCCTGCCGTATACCATGTATCATAATATTACAAGTCCTGAAGTCGGGTGTCTTGAATTTCTTTGGTGGCGGCCATATACTGGTAGCCAATTGAGGTTCCCTGGGGAAGTCCCTGCCAGACTCCCGAAAAATGTCACCTGTTTGATACGGCACCCATTATTATGACGGAAGAAACAAGAAGACCAGGCAGGCCTTGGGTTGCTGCAGCCTTTCTGTGTTTTTCCGTACTAATCCTTGGTATGGACGATAGTATTCTCAACTTGGCGCTGCCGTCCATTTCAAAGGAGTTCGGAGCGACTATCGGTGAATTACAGTGGGCGATCAATGCCTATCTTTTAGCCTTTGCTGCGCTACTGCTGACGATGGGAGCGCTCGGCGATCGCTTTGGCCGCAAGCGGGTGTTCGAAGCGGGCATTATCCTATTTGGTCTTGGCTCGTTGGGAGCAGCGTTGTCTACTTCCATGGGCATGCTCATCGCTTGCCGGGCTTCTATGGGCTTGGGGGGCGCAATTGTGCTTCCCCAAACGCTTTCGATTATTAGGGCGAGCTTCACAGACCCGAAGGAGTGTGCCCAGGCGATTGCCCTCTGGGCCGGTATTTTTGCCTTGGGTTACGGGATCGGTCCAGCCATCGGTGGAATCTTGCTGGAACACTTTGAATGGAGCTCAGTGTTCCTTTTGAATATCCCCGTGGTTATCATTGCTTTCGCCGGGGGGTATTTCTCCATTCAGGAATCCAGGGACCAAAGCGCTCCGAGACTGGACCCACCAGGTGTAGTCTTGTCCACCGCTGGATTATGCTCACTGGTCTATGGCATTATCAAGGCAGGGGAGCAGAGTTGGACTGAGGGCTCTGTTATTACCTGGCTCAGTGTGGGAGTGGTTCTACTAGCTATCTTTGCCTGGTGGGAAAGACGCTCGGATCATCCCATGTTGCCGATGAGATTCTTCAAAAATATGTCTTTCACCGGCGCCACCATACCCATGACGCTGGCTGCCCTCAGCACAGCCGCGCTGCTCTTTTTCCTCAGTCAGTATTTTCAGTCTGTGCAGGGATACTCCCCGCTTGCGGCAGCACTGCGTCTTATGCCAGGGGCTGTGGTCGCATTCGCCACAGCAATAGTGGCCGCGCCACTAGCCAGTACCATCGGCACTAAACTAACAGTGAGCCTTGGCTTGTTCATAAGCGGGAGTGGGCTATTCTGCTTGTCTTTTGTCACGACGGATACTTCTTGGCTGGCGGTGGTGGGTGCCAACATCATTGTGGGAGCAGGTTTTGGGCTGGCATGGAGTCCAGCCGCCAACTCTGTTATGGGCTCGCTACCGGTGAGGCGGGCTGGAATTGGCTCAGCGATGGACGCCACTACGCAGCAGGTAGGCGGTGTTCTGGGCGTAGCAGCCCTTGGTGCAGTCCTGAACATGATATACCTAGATAAGATCGGGAACCTAAGAGTGCTTGCCTCTTTGCCTGAAGCCGCTTCTGAAGCAATCCGGAACAGTATACAAAGTGCTCACATAGTCGCGGGCAAATTCCCAGAGGACATCTCGCAGCAGATTATCGACGGATCAAGAGACGCCTTCACTTCAGGCATGGTGGAGGCCATGCTCATCGGGGGAATAATCATGGCAGTGGCTTCGGTGGTCACCCTGTTTATCCTGCCGAGTCGTATACGCCCTTCACAGGAATAACACAGGGAACGCACGACCTCCCCAAGTTATTGTACTACCTTTCCGGTTTTTGTTGACGTCGAACAACAAAAAGCTGTCTTGTTAACAATCAGTCATGTGTTGTTACCACTAAGGCAACAAAAAGTCAGATTGTTTCATTGCCAGGAAGCAGCTACAATAGCACCGTGAGGGAAGGAGACCTCGACCCCAAAAGCTTCACCATTCCTGAGGCAGACCGTCCCACCATTGGAGACGATTCATGCGAAAGGAGAAATTTTTATGGTAGGCGATGTGCTCCTATATATTGGCTCCATCGTCATTACCCTATGGGGGGTAGCTCATATTGTCCCAACTAGGTCTGTGATCATCGGTTTTGGGCCTATATCAAATGACAACAGGCGGATCATAACAATGGAATGGATTGCGGAAGGCCTGACACTTTGCTTCATTGGGTTGCTGGCATTGTTCATCACGATTCTGGGAGAATCTCAGGACCAAGTCTCGGACATGGTTTATCGGGGGTCAGCCGCGATGCTTCTCGTTATGGCATTACTAACTTTGTTGACTGGGGCAAGGACACCAATCGTACCGATAAAGATTTGCCCTCTTGTAAAGACGGCTGTCGCGGTGTTGTTTTTAGTCGGGAGCATGTTGTGAACGGATAGCGACATCGCGGAGTATTCAGCACCTCATAGAAGAAATGCTTGCAGGCTCAGGAATTGGGCTACCTGCACAACTCAGGCGAGAGATCGACAAGGCTATCGCGGCGAGCGATAAAGAGATAATGTAATACTGTTAACAACGTATGCCCCGGGTATCAAACGGGGACTGATTATATATGAGGAGGTCAAAGGTGAGCACTAGCAAGGAAAACCTGGAATTTGCATTTGCCGGAGAGTCACAGGCCAATCGGAAATATCTCGCCTTCGCACAGGCTGCCGAGAAGGAGGGTTATCCCCAGGCGGCGAAGTTGTTCCGGGCCGCCGCAGAAGCCGAGACGGTTCATGCACTCAATCATCTTAGAGCACTGAAAGGCGTCAGAAGTACCAAGGACAACTTACAGGAAGCTATCGCTGGCGAGACGCACGAGTTCAAAAAGATGTATCCTGAGATGATTAAGTCTGCCGAGGAAGAGGGAAACAGAGAAGCGCAACGGACTTTCACCTATGCGAACGAGGTGGAGAAAATCCACGCCAGTCTTTACAAGAAGGTGCTCGACAGCCTGGGGAAAAGCCAAGAAGCGTATGCGTACTATGTTTGCCCGGTTTGTGGGTACACGTCAGAGCAAGAGGCGCCGGATACGTGCCCAATCTGTGGAGCCAAGGGCAAAGTGTTTAGAAAGATAGACTAGAGGCCCCGGGTCACTGGCCCTACGGGGCATGGCTCATTAGCCCTTGCGTTTCTGAGGCACATTCTCAGTGGTCAAATAAACCGCTCAAACCTTTCTCTTTTGGCTTTGCATATGGGGCATACTTCAGGAGGGCCTTCTCTGGCACAAAGATAGCCGCATACTCTGCATCTCCATATAGGAATGGGCAATGATGCTAAATTGATTGGCTTGGTCTTGGCTTTCAGCATGACTTTGCCAGTTCCTGGAGGCCGACGTTCGGGCACAGCTTGCACCTTTACTCTGCCATCCACTACCGCCTGTGAGACATAAAGACCGCAATAGCATGCGCCATGCTCATCAAGGTCCGGGTCCCTATAGTCACAGGGACAGACAATGTCGCTGTCCCGTTCTCCTATACCTGAGGCTAGTCGGCAAGGACAGGACCAGTAACCATACCTTTTCTCGTTAATCAACAAGCCCTGAACAAGCTCTTTGGCAAAATCGACGTCAGGGTTGATATGATAGCCACTGGCTTCGGCGTTTCTCTTAAGTTGGCCATATGACTTATCGATGTCTGCCTGTGATACGACAATTTGATTCATTAATTCTTGAGAGCCTCCCTGATTTTATCCTCGCGGAAGCCAACAATGCATTTCTTGTCATCAATGACCAAGGTTGGGAAATTGCAGGCGGGATTCCATTTCTTGACAGTGTCAAGAACAGCTTTCCTGTCTTTATCGGACAAGAGATCAACATACTCATAGGAATATTCCACACCCAGATTGTCCAGAAGTGCTTTTGTCTTCTTGCACCAAACGCAGGTACTCAGTGCATACAGCATGATGTTTCCGACTCTCTTACCAGAAACATGTTCGATAGACATATTCCACTCCTCTAAGACTGATCTCCCTCGCTCCCTTTGATTTATCACCCGAATGATATCAGATTTCTCCGACCGTCGCCAGAGTGCAAAGAGGCAGCATCGTTGCTCTATAGTTGCTCCACTCGATGGAGGTCAGAAGGCGTTCAACACCTTACTCACGTAGCAGATTACTCAAATCGAATGGTTGCCTCTTTCTGAATCCGGGCCATGCGAAAACGTCAGGAGTAAAGAGACGGTAGAAAATTTCAGTCTTTTTGCAGTCGCCAAACGTGGGAGTCGAGATATGTCGAGATGAAAAGCCGCTATACTTGAATAAAAGAGCGAAGTGTGACTCAACAATCCGTCCTAATGTTCGGGCTACCATATGCGGCAATATTTTATTGTTGGCGCTGTCAGCTCGCCTATTCCGTCCCTGGGCCACCAACCGATTACCCTTAGAGCAATTGATGTGCTATTATACAAACTAGAATTTATTGAGGAGGCTACGAAGATGAAAGAGCTAAAAGACTACAGTGGAGAGTACGTTCCCAACTTGAAGCTCGAGGATTTGTCCAAAGAGTGCCTCGTGCGCCTTTTCAATGCAGCAGGTAAGCTGTACCTTGGATTAGATCGCCACTGGAATGCTGTCACGAGGGAGAGATTCGGTGACAGAATATCAGGGGAGTTGGAGAGGGATGTTTGGATGGGAGGAGCCACGCGGGATGAGATCAAGCGAACGCTTAAGGCAGCGAACATCCAGGGAGACGACGTCGTTGCCCTTGCCAAGGTCTTTCAGGTGGACCCCGCAATCCATGGAGTAAATGAGATCGAGTTGGAGCTTAAGGGCAGAAATCATGGGATATTCACCATCAAGCGCTGCGTCACGCTGGATGCTTTGGAGAAACAAGGAGACCCCGAGAGAATCAGATTTGCCTGTGAGCTAGACGCTCTGAACTGGCCTATCGTGGGCCAAACTGTCAATCCTAAGATGAAGCACAGAATGCTGAAGCTGCCTCCTCGGAAGAGCAAGGACGAGATTGCCTGCCAGATGGAATACTGGA
>CAZNKW010000093.1:0-5253 GCA_964573655.1 uncultured Dehalococcoidia bacterium | reverse complement strand
TCAGGTCTCTCTCTGAGATTTCATAGACGCCTCCAATAACTTGCTCACCTCCAAACCGCCGGATAGTGGCCACTCCACCACGCCATTTTCTTGACCATCCCGTGAAGACCAGCTTGTAATTGGGCAGCCTGGCCTTGAATCTAGGCTTACTACCAGGGCAGCGTTCCAGCATCTGCTTATGACTGAGATTGGAGGCGTAAGCAAAGTAATACACTATGTCCCCTTCCCATCCGCCTGGCTAGACTTATAGCGTTCCACCCCAGGCGAGCGCCAGCTTGGGTTAGCTGGTTTTTCTAGCTGCCAGAGCCGCAACTAGAACCACAAAACCAAGGAGGGCCATTTCCGATACCAATACTGCATACCATGGCACCGCCTTGAGCAACGAGGCGCAACCGTAGCCTAAGCCCAGCACCAAGGCCGTAGCCAGAAGCCCCTGCGCTACTTCCATAATAGTCTCTCTTACGCTTGGCATCCTTCACCTCCAGATTGACCTTCTGGCATATTCGTCGTCGCCCCACATTATACCACACCCAGCTTGAATGCCAATTCAGGACTTGGTTGAGGGACTTTGTCGCCTTCGCTTTATCGCTTCCTCCTGGCCCTGGTGAATATAACAGCAGCATCAGCCAAGGCCAGAAGTGCCACTGCTGCCACAACCAGTCCATAATAAGTAACACCAGCGGACCCCTCCGTCCGCCACGCATCCCCCAGCAATATGATGCGAGCAGATATGATGAGCCCAATTCCTCCTGCCGAAGCACAAGCTATGCCCAGATAGGTGGCAAGATTTGGATGTCGCCGATAGAGCCATCCAGGAGAGAGGAGGAGGAAGGCTAAAAGGAAGACCAAAACTAGGCTGATGAGGTTGCCAACCCCTAAGGGGTAAAGTCCAATGACTCCTCGCTCGAAGTAGTAGTCAAATACTATGATAAAGCTGACAGCCTCAACTAGAGTCAATACTCCCAAGTAGCTGCCAAGCACCCTCACCAATCTCGGCTTAGCCCTAGCTGCTTCAACAAGCAGGAATACGCCTGAGGCTAGGGGCAACGCTATCACCAGTATGCCCCAACCAAGTATCTGAATACTGGATAGTTGACCCTGGCTCAAA
Source organism: uncultured Dehalococcoidia bacterium (assembly GCA_964573655.1). GTDB lineage: Bacteria > Chloroflexota > Dehalococcoidia > UBA2247 > RBG-13-53-26 > CAYWDP01. Next base: position 4,145 of record CAZNKW010000093.1, on the reverse strand, counting down.
CCAACCGCAAGCAGATAAAGGGGGAGACATAAAAGACCACTAAGGAATAGAGCCACCCCCAAAATGAAGCTGATTATGCGAACCGGGTCTCTCGTCCTAACGAAAAGAACAAGAATCAGAACGAAGCCACCAATCACAAAGATTATTCTTGGATGCTCTAGCCAGGCTCGTGGAACAAATATGTCCCATATTCCCTCGCTGAACAAAGCCCATCCCACAATGAAAGTCCATCCCACAATGAGTAAGGCCATAATGGTAGGGCGTCTTGTCCTTTCTTCTATCTTAATTATTCTCTTGCCCACTAGAGCAGCCAAAAGCAGAAAGCCTACCCCAACTCCCCCGCATAAGCTCGCGATGGGATTGGCAACTCCTAGGCCGAGAATATCTGGCACCACCGTGCCAGCGAGCGCTGATACCACAATTACCAGAGCCCCAACCCCCCAATTTGTCACTCGTTTATGCAATTTCCTTTGTTCCTCTTCACTATTTGGGCTGCGCAAATCTTGCCAGAACCTCCCTCATGACAATTATACCACACCCAGCCTGGATGCAAATTCAAGCTGGCACCATACCAGAAGCATAAAATCGGAGGATGGCCTCAGGCTTAATAGGGCGATGGCGTGGGGTTTTTGAGAAGGGATGCGGGCCAGCCTGACCCTCAGCTTTTCACTTCCTCCCAAATGTGGCTAGCGGCCAAACGGTATCCCCGTTTGCCACTCTATCAGGCGCTGTGCCTCATCGAAAGAAAGGCGGCCCACGGCTACCACCGTGTCTCCTCTAATGGCAACAGCAGCCGGGTCAACGCTTTGCAGTATCTTGCCAAAATAGAACCAGACGAAAACCTCTTGGTAATCGGGAATACCTTCGATAGCGCCAAGTTCGGAGAGGTCGATCGATACAAACGCATAATTCTCTGTGAAGTAATCCTGATCAACCTTATCCAATACCTCTTCCACAGTCATTCCCACTTTCACTCTGTCTATCACCTCGGCCGGGGTGGTCGCTTTACCTGCACCGGCACAAGCTGTTAACAGCAATAGCAGTCCCAGTATTGTTATGCACAGCAATGTTTGTTTCATCTTATCCACCTCCCCCAAATCTGCCCGCCTGGGCTTCTACCAGAATGTTACCTTTTCACCACCACAAGACACTGAGCTATCATGTCATGTAAACCCTGCTTCTTCTCGGTGAAACCAATCAGGATAAAGCCAATATACAGGATAATCGCCGAGGCGATCTTGCTCAAATATCTTCTCGTTGCTGTGCCAAAGGAGATTCGCCGACCTTCAAGGTCAGTGACCACGATACCCAGCGACATTTTACCTGGCGTTGCCTGCTTTGATGAGCTTTCCATAGCAGCGTAATAAATCCATGAAGAAAGGAGGGACAGAACCCACCATGCCCGAAATCCAACTGTCCAACCCCAATCATCGTCTTCTGCCACTGAAAGCCCAATCAGGACGCAAATGTAATATAGGGCAATGGAAATAATGCTGATGATTATGCCATCAATTAGAGCAGCGCCAAATCTTCTCCAGAAACCTGCATATTGCACGCCGGCAGCAGGAGCTACGCTTTGCGGGAGACCTGGTTCTTGGCTGGTGGCTTGCAGAGCCGCCCCACACCTTTGGCAGAATCGTGCTTGGTCGTCATTTTGCCATCCGCAGTTGGTGCAATACATCTTTCCCCTTTCCATCGAGGTCAGAGAAAACCGCTGGCGCCATTATACCATACTCAGCTTGGAGGCAAATTCAGACTTGGGAGAGCGTTTAGCAACTCGAATTGTCATTACGAGTAGTAGGGACAGACCTTTAGATCCCCGATAGATCGGGGCGCTCGGACAGGTCTAAAGACCCGTCCCTACATTTTTCAACGACCTCAACCTGGCAAAGCACTTCACCAGAAGCATAAAGTTTGGGATAGACTTAGGCTTTATAGGGCGATAATGTAGGGTGACTGTTGTTTATGAAAGCACCTTCTCATTTAGCGGCCCCATGATGCTGCGGGCTTGGGCCACTATTCGTTCCACTATCTCCCCGGCCGAGGGTATGTCATCAATCCTGCTGCAAACCTGCCCAGCTATCATGACCCCGTATTCTGCATCCCCCTCTTTCATAGCCCTATCTATCATGACAGCGCCCGCTGCCAGATTGCCCAATTCCGAGAAAGAAGCTTCGTAATCCTTCCTCATCTTCCAGCCCCCAATGATGAAGCGCCACCAGGAAACCCCCAGCATTCTTCTGGTTTCCAACGTGCCAGAGATTTTCTCCTTCCAGGACAACTTTTTCCCCTCTCTTCCCAGCATGTCAGTAAGTTTATTGCGCAGCACCCTTAGCCCCGTCCCCGTAATACGAGGAGTCACCAGAGTATCAACTTCACCAGCTTCTACATATCGCTGTTTGATATTCTCAGGAAGACCGCTTTCCTGGGTGACGGCGAATCTGGTGCCCAGGGCAATGCCCTCAGCCCCCAGCGCTAGAGCTGCCACCAACCCTATGCCATCGCAAAAGCCTCCTGCAGCGACCACCGGTATCTTGACCTTGCTGGCTACCAGTGGTGTCAAGACCATGGTGCTAACAGGACTGACATGGCCTCCAGCCTCGAGCCCCGCTACACAGAGAATATCAGCTCCATCCCGCTCCGCCCTGAGCGCGTGCCTTACCGCCCCTATCTGGGCCATAATGGTTATGCCATGCCCTCGAGCGGCCTCAATCAACCACTTCGGATTGCCCCTGCCATGGACAATTACCGCAACCCTTTCGTCTATCATAGCCTCAGCGAGTCTCTCATATCCCGGCGTACCTGCGGTAAGATTAACCCCAAAGGGCTTGTCCGTTAGCTCTCTAACAGCCCTGATATCCTCTCTTATCTCTTCGGGAGTAAAGTGGCCAGCGTTCAAAATTCCTAGACCGCCGGCATTGGAGACGGCTGCCACCAGACGGGGGACTGATATTGGACCCATCGGTGCCTGGATGATAGGATACTCTATCCCCAGCAACTCGGTTATTCTCGTCCGCACTCTTCAGTTTCTCCTTCCCGGTAAATATCTAATCATTCTGCTCTATAACGGTATTTGAATCAGTAAAGGAGTTGCCACTGGTGCCTTTCAACGCTTCTTCTCTTTTTGTATGCCTTGTATTCGTTGAGAATCCCTGGCGACATTGTAGCATACTCAGCCTGGACGTAGATTCAAGGTTGGAGCATTTTGGGTCAGTTGTCAAGCAAAGTGTGTGAGGGGGATCGCCTAATAATGAATACCATGTAGGGACAGACCTTCAGGTCTGTCCGCCTCTCGGGACTCCGATTTATCGGAGTCCCTACAATTGTTAAACATCCTCGCATGTGAGGGGGGGTTAATCGTCATTGCGACCCCGATTTATCGGGGGAAGAGTCTATAAGGAGATTCTTCGCCCATAGGGCTCAGAATGACAAAAAGCAAGGTTATTAAACGACCTCGTGTGGTTGCCCCCAAATCAGTGATTACCGCCCTTATCATAGGCGGGTGCTCTGTCACCCGCCCCGCTTGGCAGGGGACAAAGCCCCTGCCCTATGCGTGGGACATTTCAATCGCTGATTCTGGGCCGTTGACACCTACCTGGCCAATAGCTATAATTCCAATGTGGTGGGGAATCGTCTAGCGGTAGGACAGCGGACTCTGGATCCGTTAGGCTAGGTTCGAATCCTAGTTCCCCAGCCATCCTTAGTAGGGGAGGCTATGGTGTTTTGTATAGCATCACGTTATCAAACGCAACCTCAGAGTATTAGCCAAATAGCGAAAATTTTTCAGGAACAGGCTATCCCTCTGGTGTCACGCCAGCCCGGCTTCAAAGGCGTATATCTGCTGACCAAGCCAAGTGGCGAGTTTATGGTGCTCAACATCTGGGACACGGAGGAGCAGGCCAATGCCTGGCCTCAAAACCCGGAGCATCAAAAGGTAGTAAGCCAACTGAGACCGCTCTTAAGCGGCGCTCCAGTGCGAGACAGCTACAAAGTGCCAGCCTATGCAGTTAGCCCCAGATAGGGCGTTAGTATTCAAGTCTAGGTGCAAAGGGAGAACGAGGTAAGTTTCTGTTAGCTGAGCAAGTCTCTGCAGGTGGCGCATTCGTCTAGGGGTTTAGGACACCTCCCTCTCAAGGAGGAGATCA
>CAZNKW010000092.1:0-5258 GCA_964573655.1 uncultured Dehalococcoidia bacterium | reverse complement strand
GGGGTATAGGTTTGCACGATGACTCGCCCTGGGCTGGAACCACGCCCAGCCCTTCCCGCCACCTGGCTAAGAAGCTGAAAGGTGCGCTCACCAGCACGAAATTCAGGGAAGTGAAGGATGGTGTCAGCAGAGATTATCCCCACCAAGGTTACCTCAGGAAGGTCCAGCCCCTTGGCAATCATTTGCGTCCCGATAAGGATATCTGCCTGGTGAGCCAGGAATTTATCCAGTATCCTTTGGTGAGAATTCTTTCCCCTAGTAACATCCCGGTCCCATCTGAGCAATCTTGTCCCGGGGAATATACGAGCTACCTCCTCTTCCACCCTCTGGGTGCCGACGCCCAGAAACTTGATTCGTTTGCTTCGGCATCCAGGACAATGCAGAGGGACTGACCTTCTATAGTTACACTGGTGGCAGACTAGCATCTCCTCGGTAGCATGATAGGTAAGGGGTAGGTCACAGCGACGGCAGCGGAGGACAAAACCACAATCCCGGCACTGAACGAAAGTGTAGGTGCCCCGCCGATTGAGAAAGAGGATGGCTTGCTCATTAGCTGCCAAAGTCTCGGCAATGGCTTTGGTCAACGAGCGACTGAAGATGCTCCTATTCCCTGCTTTAAGCTCCTGACGCATATCCACTAGCTCTATCTCAGGAAGAGACGATACACCGCCTCTGGTGATTCGCTGAGGAAGCTGGAGCAAATGATATCTACCGGTTTGAGCATGATGAAAGCTCTCCACATCGGGGGTAGCGCTGCCCAGGACCACCACTGCGCCACTGAGCTCTGCTAGCTTGAGAGCTACCTTCCGGGCATGGTAGCGGGGTGATTGCTCCTCCTGCTTATAGGTCCACTCATGCTCCTCATCAATAATGATGAGACCAAGGCTAGGTTGGGGAGCAAAGATAGCCCCCCGAGGACCAATGACTACATCGAAGGCACCCTCTCTTATTCGTTGCCACTCATCAAATTGCTCCCCTAGAGACAGCTGGCTGTGGAGAATAGCTACTCGATGGGGAAAACGAGAGGCGAAACGCTCGATTGTCTGCGGGGTAAGGGCAATCTCTGGCACCAAGACAATGCCCCGCTTACCTAGGGCAACGGCTTCTGCCAGGGCACGTAGATAGACCTCGGTCTTACCACTGCCAGTGACTCCATAGAGAAGAAATACCGCCGCACCGTCTTTTCTTGGTTGCCTCAAGCTGGCTTGAATCTGATACAAGGCCGCTTCCTGGGCAGCAGTAAGGGTGGGAGGCGTAACAGGCGAGAAGATACGATGCAGTAAAGGGTCCCGCAGCACCTGCACTCCCTCTGTAAAGACCAGCCCTTTATCCTCCAGCGCCTTCACTGTTATTGAAGCACAATGAGCCTCTCTCTTAGCTTCCTCAAGAGGAGTAGGCCGTCGCTTGCTGGCTAAAAATTCGAGGAGGGCAGCTTGCCTGGGGGCTTTATTGACTAAACGCTCTGCCTCTTGCTGTGCTACCCCGGCTTCCACTGCCAGGTGTAGATAAGGCAAAACTTTAGGCTTTACCTTCACCTTTTCTAGCTCCTGGCTTTTGGTCACTAGCCCCTTACGGAGGAGCTGGCTTAACACCATCCTGGCCTTCTTTCTACCTAGAGCCTTCTCCACCGCCCGCTGAGTAACCTTCCCCTCCTTCCTCAGGCGGTTGAGGAGCTGCTTCTGCTCAGGGGTCAGTGAATTAACAGCCGAGGTAGAAGATTCAGGGGATAAATGGAGAAGGGTGACCAATTTACGCTCAAATCCAGGGGGGAGCATCAAGGCAGCAGCATCGAAAAGGGGGGCAAGATAGTACTCGCTTATCCAACGAGCCAGTTCCATTTGAGCAGGCGAGAGTACCGGGCGAGGGTCAATAACCCCGGCTACCTCTTTTGTCTCCTCCACAGCAGGGTAGTCGGTTAACTCAAAGACGATGCCTTGAAGCACCCTGGAGCCAAAGGGCACCCATACTGCTTGTCCAACCTTGAGATCAACAGAAGACGGGATACTGTAGCTAAAGGTCCGACGCTGAGCCACTGGCGAGTTGACAGCCACTTCAGCATAGCCCATGGCTCCTTCTAATCCTCCAGCCTTTGTTCTACTCTGGCTTTTGTTTCAGCTTAGCCCGGCTTGCTTTACTGCTAAGACCACGCAGATAGTAGAGCTTCGCCCGGCGCACCTGTCCTTGCTGCAACACTTCCACCTTCTCTAAGTAGGGGGAGTGAAAGAAAAAGGTGCGCTCTACTCCTATACCATAGACAACATGCCTCACTGTGAAGCTGGCATTGGTCTTGCCCTTCCTCACTCGAAGGACTATTCCTTGGAAGTGCTGAGTGCGCTCCCTATCCCCTTCTTTCACCTTAAGACCCACCCTCACTGTGTCACCGGGGCTGACCGGGGGAATATTGGGGTTGGGTTTAGTCTCAATTAGCTGACTGAGATCCTTCGTCAATTCAAATCCTTTCTAGCTAATCATTAGTCTATTTTTTGCTTAATGTTTATATTTTACCTCAGTTTCATATTCTATTCCCTAATGTCTAAGGAGCACTAAATCAAGGTTTAGAGACAGGTTATCTAAAAACCTCATATCGGGTAGGTTGCCCGACGTCGGGCAACCTACCCACAATTTCGTCGGAACATTCAGTGCTCATGCTCGGTCTCTTTTCGCTTTTATCCTATCTACCAGCTTTCTCTCCTCTTCGGACAAAACGGCCTTCCCCAGAAGGTCAGGACGACGCTCCAGGGTGCGTTGAATAGCTTGCTCACGCCGCCATCTGGCAACTTCCTGATGATTCCCTGAAAGTAAGATGGGGGGCACCTCCCATTCTCTATACACCTCTGGTCGAGTATACTGGGGATACTCCAGGAAACCCTGGGCATAGGAGTCCTCCTGGCTAGCTTGTTCCGAACTCAAAACGCCGGGCAATAATCTAACTACTGCATCCACCACTACCATAGCCGCTAGCTCTCCCCCGGTGAGCACATATTCACCAATACTAATCTCGTCGGTAACCAGATGCTCTCTCACCCTTTCATCCACCCCCTCGTAATGCCCGCAGATGAGAACGAGATTGGGTTGCGACGATAGCTCTTGGGCAACCTGATGGCAGAAGAGCCGACCTTGAGGTGTAAGCAGGATGACGGGAGCTGTGTCACCGATTTCTCCCTTTATTGACTCTACTGCTTCAAAAAGAGGTGCTGGCTTCAACACCATCCCTGAACCGCCGCCATAAGGGTAATCATCCACGGTATGATGCTTATCATGGGTGAAGTTTCGAATATTGTGAACGAAGATGCTTACCAAGCCGCGATCAATCGCCCTTTTAATAATGCTTTCGCTAAAGGGACTCTCAAACATCTTTGGGAAGAGACTCAGGATGTCAATGCGCATAACTAGGTTCAAAATGCAAGATGCAAAGTGCAAAATTTTGAATTTCTCATTTTGAATCTTGCCTTTTTCGGGCACATTCCGTTGCTTCCCCTCGAAGGGTCTCTATAGCGTGAGGGAGAGCCGGAGATATTACTTCCAGGCATTCCTCCACCGCCTTAGGGCTGCCGGGTAAATTAATAATCAAGGTACTCTTACGGATGCCGGCTATAGCCCGGCTCAGCATTGCAAAGGGGGTCTTTTTGAGGCTCTCGGCGCGCATCACCTCAGTAAAGCCGGGAGCAATTCTATCCAATATGGCCAGGGTAGCCTCAGGGGTAACATCTCTGGGGGATAAGCCGGTGCCCCCGGTAGTGAGAATGAGGTCTAAGCCCTCCTCTGACCACTCCTTTAGCTTGTCGGAGATAGCCTGTCGCTCGTCGGGGACAATCTCATACCTTGCCCATCGAATTCCAAAGGGAGCTAAGCATGTCTGAATCGCTTTGCCGCTTTTATCGGGACGCTCCCCCCTTGACCCTTTATCGCTTACCGTGAGAATGCCTCCAGTAAACATAAAGACCTCGCTATTATCATATCATAGAAGGGTCTCATTGCAAAGGAGTCGAATCTTGAAATTGTTTAATGATGTAACGCACTTGTCTGAAAACCCCAGCCTCAATTTCGCGTCAAAAGTCTCTCTTTAGTAGGGTAGGCAAAGCTCCACCCCGATACATCGGGGTAGGTCGCTTGTCCAACGGCGGTGCTCTCCGCCCGGCTGCCTTACGGGCCGGGTGGGACCACAGCAGCCACTATCTCTGGAGAAGAATACCCAAGTTCATAGACCTCGGTTATTCGGAGTCACCACTGCTCGGCCTCGCAGCTCCCCTCGATTCAGCCTCTCATAGGCCTCCTCGACATGGCTGAAGGGGAAAACGTCGATCTCGCTTCGTACCAGACCAGCTTCAGCCAAGGCAATCACTTCATGTACATCAGCAATCGTTCCTCCCTGGAAGGTAAAAATGTCTGCCTCTTGAGGCAGGAATCCAAACCAGGGGTGATTGAGCGTACCCCCTCCCGCACCAACAAGGGCAAAGGCTCCCGCTTTACGCACGGAGGCCAGCCCAGCTTCTATGGTCATATCAATGCCAACAAAATCAAGGACAGCCTCAGCACCCTGACCTTTTGTTAGACCTAGAAGGTCCTGAGTTGTCGAAGCACTGACCCCGCTAAGCAATTCATGGGCGCCCATCTCACGGGCAAAGTCCAGGCGTGCCGGGTTTATGTCAATGGCTATAACTCTCGCCGGGCTTAACGCCCTCAGGAACTGGACAGCGAAGCTACCCAGTCCCCCAGCACCGATGACGACCGCTATAGAGCCTGGAATGAGCTTCGGGAGTACGCGCTTCACGGCATGATACGAGGTCGCACCTGCGTCAGTGAGCGGGCCTGCTGCCGTTGGGTCAAGCGTGTTGAGCTTGATGACTTCGCGAGCGCCGTTGGCTAGTACATACTGTGCCAGTCCACCGTCCCTCCCATAACCCCGCCCAAAACTACCTCGTGCACACGCATTATCTTGTCCACGGAGGCAGTAAGAGCACGTTCCATCAGAATGGGGAGAAACCAGCGCAACCGGATCTCCAAGGGAGAATCCCCCGACCCCCTCACCTAAATCTTCAATCCAACCACCGACCTCATGGCCCAAGGTGAAGGGCATGTTCCAGCCAAGCATCTCTCCAATGGACTGGGGTATCTGCATTATGACAACATCTGAATGACATAGGCCGTTGCCAGCAACCTTTACCAGGACCTCAACGGGTCCGGGCTGCGGAACATCGATTTCTACCATTTGTGGGGGCTTCTGCCAGTCAACCATCCGATAGGCCATCATCTTGCGG
>CAZNKW010000091.1:2181-5266 GCA_964573655.1 uncultured Dehalococcoidia bacterium | reverse complement strand
CGCTATTGACAAGTGAGCCTGAAAGTAGTATAAAATAAGGTGAACAGCCGATTGGCTGGAAAGGAGTGCCTTCTCTGGAGTGCGGTAGCAGGAGAACAATTGAATATTGAGGAAAGAGCTACGGTGACGTAGCAAATCAAGACTCGATAGAGTCTTGCAAGTGAGACAATTCACTGTAAAGGAAGAGAAAACGGGAGTTCCGGGGCAAACTCGGAGCTCCCAGTTCTTTTTGAGCGAGAAGAGTAACCAATACACCCCACTCAATCCCCTTTGAAATCAATGTCTGCTAGGTTCGGGATTATGCCAATCCGTGACCGATTCCACCTATTGTCGAAAATCCCTTGCTGCGAGTGCCCTCTGGCTTGCTGGGAGTGGGTTATGCAAGTGAACTACCATGTGCTAGGCAGTTAACTTAAATGGCTATCCCTTTTCAAATAGCAGGTAGTGTGCTACAACTGCTCCATAACCTGTAGCCTGATAGGTATTGAGACGCCATCCTTTCATTATGTACTCTTGAATCACCTTGGCGATTTTCTTGTGATGGTCCACTCGAACACACTCGTATTCCTTCATGGTGTCTTTACCTCCTTATGTCGTAGTACAGCAATTGCCAGAAATTCAGTTTAGCTCGTCCTAGTTGTCTAGTCTAGGCAGGAGAACAACCCTTGTATGCGACTTTTGTCCCGTTGTAGGTCCCTTGGAACAAGATGCTTCTGACCCCTTGAATCTGCATCCGAGCTGGGTGTGGTATACTGAACGGTGTTCTGGTGTTGACACAAGGCAAGTGCCTCCATATAGTTATGATATCAGCAGGTCGACGCAGAGTAATATACACAACTAAAAGGAGGAATCAACATGGCGACTAAAGATGGTTTCGCTGGTGCCAAGACAGGATTTACGTTCCTTAATGCCTTCGTAGGCGCGGTTGCCCAAGAAATTGGCATGGAGCGTACCGTCAGCATTATGACTAAAATGTGTGAGAACCTGGGGGCAATGCAAGGCAAGATGATGAAACAGAAGGCTGGCGCTAAGGAAATTGATGCCAGGGCAGCATGGTCACTGCTAAAACCTGCAGTTGACAACATTGTTCTCAAATTCCAAGTAGTTGAGGAAAGCCCGAAAAGAGTAGTTATCAGGTCAGGCAGGTGTGCCGTATTCGAGGCAGCCCAAGCACTAGGGATAGATGCCAAAACTGTAGAGGCCATATGTCGCGCTGGCGGTAACAGGTTTGATGATTCGCTGGTCAAACAACTCAATCCCAGCCTGAGCTTTCAACTAAAGAAATTCCGGTCGACGGCTGACGACTTCTGTGAGGAGGAAGTCGTACTAGGGTAGTAATGCCAGACACTTGCCGCAATATCCAATAAGAAAGAAGAGGGCTATTTGAGCCAGGAATACTCTCTCTCTGCACTCACAAGGCTAACAGTGCCCCTCATTTTGCGTCTGGGAGCGCCGGGGCCATATTCTCAGCACAGCGGCGCCCTGTAAATCTTTCAAGTTATCCCCAGACTTCACTCCCCCCCTTTTTGGCTATCGGCTCACGTTCAACTTGAAGCTACAAAGTTGGCGTTATTTTGGCGTTAAACTGAAAAGGACTGGTTGTCACAAAACGTTATGCCAGATATAAAACGGGGTTTTGTCGGTTGATACAAACGTTCTATTTCGTAGCTAAAATCACTAGTTGAACTTTTGGCTTGTCATTATTTATCCGGTGACACAGTGAAGAAGAGAAGGCGAGGAATACGGAGGTTCGACTCTCGTTCTTTCAAAAAGGAAGTTATTTTGAAGCATTGTATCGCTCCGAAAGGACTTGCTTTCGAACCATTGTCTTCAGTTGTCACGCGGTCGCTGCACTGCCCGAGATCAGCAGCTCTCGCCTAACATCGGCTAGCTTTTGTCGATCCGTTTGATCATGTCAATGACTACCTGAAGCACCACTGAGAGCGATTCAGGCGGGATGTGCTCATAAGTTTCGTACCTTGTGTGATAGGTTGGATCAAGTCGGGAGGCATCAAAAGAGCTGAGACATGTAGCAGGGATTCCACTCAGGGAAAAGGGAGTGGCATCAGTGGCAAATGGCGGTGGCATTTGCCTTACAGCTATGGGCCAATTGTGGCTTGTGGCCACCTCCTGAGCCATCCTGACCAGTTCAGGGTCATGTCTTGCCCCGGTGGAAGACTCGCCCTTCCACACTGACAGAAATTTCTCATCCTTTATCATTTCCAAGAGCAAGCCATATGTGGGTATTGCTTTCAGTTCTTCCAGGTGCCTCCTCACATATCGCTTGGCACCGCGCATCCTAGCCTCCTCCGACGATGTCGCCAGCAGCACCACCTCGGTTCTTTTTGGAAACCAATCCCCGCTCCTTTTCGCCTCACCGAGGTACTGGCCTAGGCCAGCCACTACACTAACCGCAGACATATCGTCCCAGGCACCGGAGGCCGGCTTCCATGAGGTGAAAAATAAGAAAAGCCCCACGGCAGGAGTGAATGCAATCATCCCTATTCCGACTCCGGTAAGAGCAGCTTCAGCAGTGAAGACATTGAAATAGGCTATGGTTTTGACAAGACATCCGCCAAAAGCTACTACCTGTGCTACTACAGCAATTGCGATTGCCACGAAAACGGCGCTCTTCAAATACGAAAAGAGAGTAAACTCGTATGCCGAATCCATGTGTCCGCTGACAATAACCCGCCGTGTCGGCTCGCCCTTAGGTCGAATTACCCCAATTACATTTTCGCCTTGCTTACGTGGGAAGAGGAAATCAACGAACTCTCGTTCCCCGAATACCTCGAAAAACACTATGCTGCAACCGACGGCGGATATTGCCAGAGCCAGTGGCGGGAAGAACCAGTAGAGAATGACAGCGGCAAAGTAGAACAGTATTATTATGTACAACGAACCCAGAGTCGCAGTTGGACTGCATGTGAACGGCTCCACATCGACCCTGTCACAGATCGGCTTCCACTCCTCAACCAGAAGTTGGCCCAGCTTCTTTTCAGCCTCACTGCAAGGTGGACGTGGGCCGATCTCATCGATTACCTTCTTGAGAAGGGTAAACATATAATCTTTGTAGTTATTGGCG
>CAZNKW010000091.1:0-2081 GCA_964573655.1 uncultured Dehalococcoidia bacterium | reverse complement strand
TGCGACTCCAAAACCGAGAGGTTGAAGAGCTAAAAGGAGCTGAAATTGTAGTCATCGGCTGAGGAGCTAATAGCAAAGCCCACTTCTCTGAGGCAGTAAGTATGCCCCAGAGGTCTAACTTAGAACTACTACTCCTCCCTCCTCGTGAAGCAGTCAGTGGATTAAATCAGTTAATAGAGCAGGGTAAAAGGGCAGGCAGCTATCTTCTATATAACCTGCGATCCTTTAAGTAACGGCTGGCGTCTTACCGGGATTTTGTTTCCGCCATTTTTCCAGCAATTGTTGTCGGGTTTCCTTATGGGCTGGGTCAGGTACGCAAGCATCCACAGGGCAAACCTCGGCACATTTAGAGGACTCAAACCAGCCCACACACTCGGTGCACTTATTGGGGTCAATGACATAGATTGTTTCCGCTTCCTTAATCGCCTCATTCTTGCAGTCTGGCTCACAAGCCCCGCAGTTAATACAGTCTTCCGTAATCTTGTATGCCATCTAGAACACCTCCTTCTATGTTTTATACTTGGGTAAGAGCTTCTCCTTTAGGGCTTTGATTACGTGTTCGGGCACGAAGGCATTAACATCGCCACCTCCTTGGAGTACCTCTTTGAGCAGGCTGGAGCTAATAAATTGGTGCTCCGCACTGGACATAAGGCAGACGGTGTCTATCTCTGGGGACAGCCGCTGGTTCATTAGCGCCATATCGAACTCCCGCTCAAAATCGGAGCCCATCCGCAGCCCCCGCACGATGAACTTCGCCCCCACTTTCTTGGCAAATTCGATAGTAAGGGTCTTGTAGGGTTCTACACGGACATTCGTCAGGTGGGCTAAAGCTTTCTTTAGCATTTCCACCCTCTCCTTGGTGGTGAATACGAGTTCTTTGGGAGGGGCGTCGAAAACACCGACAATCAGGTGGTCGAAGAGGGCTGCCGCTCTAGTAGCGATGTCAACATGCCCTTTGGTCACTGGGTCAAAGCTACCGGGGTAAAGCGCTACCTTCAATTCTTATCCTCCTGTTGATAGATTGAAAGGCAGGTATCACCATAATATCGACTCTTGATCAGGTGGAAATGAGCTATATCTGCGGGTAAGGTTTGGTGGGAGGAGCACTGCACCACGACAGTGGAGCCTGCCCCAACGAGCTGGGAACCGAACAAATTACTCAAGGTATTGACTAGAGAGGTATTAGAATAGGGGGGATCCAAGAGGACAATATCATATACCCCACTAAGCATAGAGAGTGCCTTATTTACACTGCAGCGATAAACCTTCGCCTGCGATGTAAACCCTGTTCTCTTTAGGTTCTCCTTAATTACACCACAGCACCTGGGATCATGCTCTACAAAGTCCACCCAACCAGCCCCTCGGCTAAGGGCTTCGATACCTAGTGCACCACTACCAGCGTAAAGGTCAAGCACTCGCCGTGAGTTACTAACCATTGGCTGTAGAATGGAGAATATTGCTCCCCGAACCAGCCCAGTTGTGGGGCGAGTGGAATCCTTCGGCGATTTAAGCCCTCTACCTCTTGCTCTTCCGGCGATAACCCTCATCTTCAGTATAACATTATAACCTAATTTGGTGTGTGGTCAAGCAGGGAATGGCTGGTGGTGTTTGCATTACTCTCTGAGGAATCCTTTACTTAGCCGGGATAGGGCTGCCTTCTTTTCTGCATTGTCAATCCTGGCTTTATGCACTGCTTGAGCCAGGAGTTCAATACTCTTATCGTAAGTCTGCCGGTCAACAGGGAAGGGGTATCCGTCCTTGCCCCCGTGTGCAAAACTGTAGCGTGCTGGATCGCGAAAGCTGGCGGGAACTCCATAGACCAACTCAGAGATTAGGCTCAGCGCCCGAAGGGTTTTTGCCCCCACCCCCTCCAGGCTGAGCAATTCCTCAAAGCCCTTTGGCTGTCGCTCATAGATGAGAAAAAGGCCCTTACTCAGCCTATCAGGGTGGATATCCTGGAAAGAGAGGGAATGCCGGGGTGGCAGGTCGAGCGTCTTCAATCTTTTCATATCGCTCAGGATTTTCTCCGAGGGCTGCTCTGTGGCGATGGAGGTAATGGTGGTTCGTGCTGGGGCGCTTTC
>CAZNKW010000090.1:0-5358 GCA_964573655.1 uncultured Dehalococcoidia bacterium | reverse complement strand
TAGGAGCGAATTTCAAGACGCATAGGTGGTGGTACCTGCACTGGAAGAGGCGGACGCGGACAGAGGCCTTCAACGTCCTGGACGATAAGATGAGGGTCGCCGGATCAGTGGCACTGCACGATAGGATTCTGGAGATTGTGAACGAGTTTGGGATTGAGTATTTCAGGAAGGGCCTGCGGGAGATCGTTGAGAGGGAGAGAAGGCTGCTGGTGCAGAGGATTAAGACCCAGGCAGTTCCCGGAATATATCACTATCTTCACCTCAACATGGTGAAGTACAAGGGAGTGGTGGGCAGGCTCTTTGCTGCCTCCAACAGGAACTGGCTCCTCCATGAGCCGGCAGAGCTTCAGGTTCTCCCCGACGGCAGCCTCTTTATAGATGTAGAAGGGTTAACCAGCGAAGGCGATTTTCATTGCAATGCCTACGAGCCTGCCGTGAGAATGCTCACTTCCCTCGGCGCTTGGCCGATGTTCGCCTATACCTCCACTCTCAATTCATCCCTGAAGTATATGACCCAGTGGAACCTGCCCCGGGGCAGCATGTTTAACCCGCAAAACCCCTTTGCAGCCACTGTCATGTCGCTGGCAGAAGTCGGCAAATACATCTTCGTCTTTCACAATGGCCTCAGCATGGCCTATTTTGCCAGAGGCTATCTGGAAGAGTGCTTCCCACAAGACGGCTGTGGCATTGGCTACGGGCTAGCCGGAGTGATGAAGGACGGATTCCGATGGGCCGGCGGCGATATGACCCTTATCACCTGCTGGAGTGAAGGGGCGACTCCTTTTCATGACGGTATCCCTGCTTCAGTCTGCTCACCCAACCCGGCACCAGACCAGGGGGAGACGGAACTAGCCGAATTCATACAGCCCACCAATCTAAACATCGGCAGGAAGCTGGTGCCCAACTACTGCGGACATGGCAAGTTCCGAGCTGGGCTGGGGATGGGTATGTGCCAGATGATTACCGAGCCAGGGCAGGCTCTAGTTGTTGCCGTTTTCGCTTCCACCAATGGCATGGGCCGATGCGGCATGGGGATGTGCGGCGGCTATCCGGGACCTAATGACGTCATTGTCTTCGCCCACGATACTAACCTGAGGGAACTCCTGAAGCAGGGCAAGCCCTATCCCACCGATTTCAGCGAGATAAGACAATGGCTGAAAGAGGGTAAGCTGAAGGCGGGCAATGTGGAGGTCTACCAGGGTGCTACACCTAACATCCAGTGCAAGGACGGCGATTTGTTTGCCAGCGCCTCAGGCTGCCGGGGCGGTTGGGGCGATCCCCTGGAGAGACCCTACAGCCTGATTGAAGAGGATGTGAAGTACGGCTGGATTACGGCAGATGTGGCCAGGACTGTCTACGGGGCGGTGGTGGATGAGAAGGGGAAGGTAAAGGTGGCTGAGAGCGATAAGCTGCGGCAACAGGTGCGCAACAGACGCAAAGAGAAGTCGCTGGACGCCAAGGACTGGTGGAGGCAAGAAAGGCAGACGGTGCTAAAGAAGCAGTGGTCTGAGGATGTCTACAGTATGTTTGCCGATTGTTTGAAATGGAAGAAATTCCGCCAGCAGTTCATGGGGATGTGGCAGTTACCCCAGGACTACCAGTTATAAGAAGGAAGGGAGAAACATGGAAAAAAGAGACCAACGTGTCCCTAAGGAAAATCTAAAGCTCCTGGTGGAGGGTAAGCTTGCGTGGGAGGAAGTAAAGAAGATGATCCGTCTCTCCCCCAAGGATGCGGACCGGTTCTGGAAGTATCTAGAGGTACTACAAGAAAGGGTCCCCTGGAAGGAGAAGATATTGCTGCGCATCTCGGACCACCTTTACATTGTGGCCAAGAAAGGTGGGGGCAGGGTGGTGAAGTGTGATTGCGGGCAGGAATTTGGAGACTATCGAGCCAAC
This sequence comes from uncultured Dehalococcoidia bacterium, assembly GCA_964573655.1. Classification (GTDB taxonomy): domain Bacteria; phylum Chloroflexota; class Dehalococcoidia; order UBA2247; family RBG-13-53-26; genus CAYWDP01. The sequence goes on along the minus strand of CAZNKW010000090.1, from coordinate 3,462 downwards.
TGGAAGCTGAGTTGCCGGGTCTATGTCAGGAAAACCCGCGAGGAGATGGCCGAGGTAATCTCGGTGGAGGAAGCAGTTAACGATCCAAACCTGGTGGAAATCAGGGAGTTCTATTGTCCCGCATGCTTGGCTCAGTTGGGGGTAGAGGTTGTTCCCGCAGGGTATCCGGTGATCTTTGAGATGCTGCCTGACCTGGATACCTTCTACCGAGACTGGCTGGGCAGACCACTAGAGGATGAGCGACCGGACTGGTTTCAGGATAAGACCTCAGATATACCTGCACAATGGGCAAAGGAGGCATAGAAATGGCAAAAAAGGCAGAAGAGAGATATTTGATCGCTCAGGACGCCGGCGGGTCGATGACGGATTGTTTCCTTGTCGATAAAGATGGGAGTTTCTCCACCGGGAAGTTCCTCACCCACCACGAAAATGAATCTATAAGCTACCTTGGTGCGCTGGAGGATGCCGCCAGACGCTGGGGAATGACCTCCGCTCAGATTCACCAGGCAACGCTTTCCTCTACCTACACTGGCACGGCGATGGTCAACACTCTGGTCACTCGAAGTGGCAGTAAGGTAGGTCTGCTGATAACCAGGGGATTCGCCCACCTACCAATTATGGAAAGGGGTCTGACCTGGATAGGGCAGTCTTATGAGGACATACTCCATCAACAGCTACATGAGCATACCCCCTGGATGGTGCAGCCGGAGAATATCAAAGAGGTGACGGAGCGAATCTCAGTGGGTAGCTACTACATGGAACACCATTATTTTCCCGGCACAGTGGTCATACCTCTGGTGGAGGCAGACGTGGTGAAGGGGGTCAACGAGCTTCTGGATGCTGGGGTAGAGGTAATAGGTATACTCACCCTGGCCTCTTATGCCAACCCAGTGCACGAAAGGAGAATATCAGAGATTGCCAAGGAGATGGTGCGGCAGCGTGGTCTTGATATTCCTGTGGTCGCCTCTCATGAAATGTGCTCTGTACCCAATGAGAACGAAAGGTTGAAGACGCTTCTCATCCAGTGCTACGTAGCGGAGGTGGCCAGAAGAAAGTATTTCGGTGTAGAGGACTCAGCCAGAAAGGAAGGATACCAGCATGAGTTGCTAACTCTGTTGGCTTATGGGGCAGCAGCTAGTATTCGTTACCAGAAGCTGGCTGAAGCCGCTGTCTCAGGACCAACAGGAGGCTTACTGGGATGCAAATTCATTTCTGACTTTTTGGGGATTCCTAATGTTGTCGGCTGGGATCTGGGTTGCACTACCTGTGATGTCGGCCTTATTGCTGGAGGATTGCTACCGGTAAAGAAAGAACCCGAATTCTCCGGTCACCGGCTGAGAATGCCCATGATCGCTATAGATTCCATTGGTGCCGGCAGCAGCCATGTGGTTCATGCTGATCCGGTGACCAAGCGGATTACCATAGGACCCGAAAGCGTTAGAGCCGATCTGGGCACCATGTATAAGTCTGATCAGATAACTATTGGAGACATAGACCTGACCATGAGGTTTATAAACCCAGACTACTACCTGGGAGGAACTATCAAAGTCAACCGGGACAGGGCCCTGCATGAGCTGACGGAAAGGGTAGCTAAGCCACTAGGACAGGATGTATACGACGTGTCGAGCAAGATTCTGGACCTGCTACATGCCAGGGTGGCCGATCACATAAACGGTGTGCTTCTGTCGAGAGGGCTGAATCCGGCTGAGTTCACCTTGGTGGTTTACGGAGCCGCCGGTCCCACCCATTTGTGGGGGGTGGCACGGGCTATTGAATTCGGCGCAGTAGTGGTGGTTCCCTGGGCAGCAGTTTTTTCCGCCTTCGGAGTGTCTGGCGCCGACTATTTCCATCGCTATGATAAGGCGGTTACCTTCTTCCTCACTCCGCAGATGCCCAAGGAGATCAAGCTCTATCAAGGAGGGGTGTTGAGCCAAGCATGGCAGGAAATGGAAGAGCGCGGGTATGCCGAACTGGAGGCTGAAGGCATCCCGCGGAAAGACGTCACCTTCAGACACGGGATATCCTGCCGTTATATCGGGCAGATGTCTGCCTGGGAGGTCCCTGTGGAGGTAGCCAGGGTACAAAGCCTGGAGGACCTGGATAAGGTTATCGGTGCCTTTGAGAAGAACTACACCAGCATTTATCCCGCCGGAGCCCGCTACCCGGAGTCAGGCTACCAGATCACTGAGGTTTATGTCGAGGCGATAGCCAAGAAACCGAAGCCTATTATACCCAGCTATCCACTGCGAGGGAAAAAACCTTCCAAGAAAGCTTATAAGGGTCAGCGGGATGTTTTCTTCGATGGCAAGTGGATGACCTTTGACCTCTGGGAGCAGGACTTGCTGGAGGCCGGAAACAGAGTCAATGGCCCGGCTATTATCGAGCACACTATGACCACCTTCCTTATTCCAGCAGAAAATTACGTTGAAGTTGATAAGTACAAGTTCATGTGGTACAGGAAGAAGTAGGAAGAACTGAGAAGGGAAGCCCAAAGAAGGCCAGGGATGGAGGATTAATAGATTCAAGCCGAATGCAGTAATGAGTGTATGCCCCAGGACTCGAAAACACATCAGGTCCTGGGGTATTGTTAACTATACATGGCTAATGGTCATTGGTCACCGGTATCAGGGCTACGGAAACTACGAGGTGACCCTAGAATTGTCTCCACTGTTTCATGGCCACAGGCATGAAATGCCAGGGAGTACTTTACGAGCTGGTCGCTGCCTGAGGGCCAAGCTCATAAATACCCAAGCCATGCCGCAAGAGTGAAGAGGACACGAAGGACAGGAGGCTAAATGGGCATATGTTATCAAGGTAAGACATTAAAGGAAGCAGTAAAGGAGAGGGAGCGACTTTTCCAGGAAACCGGTTACGCTTATGGACTGGAGAAACTGGAGCTAGTGGAAAGTGACCCGGCTAAGTTCATGAGGTTCCAGATGAGGTTGGTAGCTGCCTGCATCAATGCCAGAGAGATGGCCAAGTTGATATCAGCCAATCCCATGTCCCTGGTCCAAGGCGAGCTGTTGTTCCTGCTGGCAACCCCAGAGGGAGATGTTGTCTCCGCTTCCTATGGGCTGGCTGGCCATATCCAATCTTTCCCCTTCATGATCCGTTCCATAGCTGAGCTGGGTTTTGAAGAGGACCCGGGAATCAACGCAGGGGATGTCTTCGCTACCAACGATGCCCTCTATGGTGCTCCCCATAACGCAGATAACTACACCTGGGTACCAATATTCTATAAAGAGGAACTGATTGGCTGGACGGTGGGACTGAATCACATTACCGATGTGGGAGGCCTCCAGCCTGGTGGTCTTGGCACCATTTCGCCCAGTGTTTTCACCGATGGGTTTACTTATCCACCTACCAAAGTAGGAGCGAATTTCAAGACACATAGGTGGTGGTACTTACACTGGAAGAGGCGGACACGGACAGAGGCCTTCAACGTCCTGGACGATAAGATGA
>CAZNKW010000089.1:0-5373 GCA_964573655.1 uncultured Dehalococcoidia bacterium | reverse complement strand
ACCCTTTTCTTTTGCTGGTAATTGTGGTAAAATACCACACAGTAGGTTATTAGAAATGGCCAGCCGCTTTGAGAAATTCTCTGAGCGAGCACGTCGTGCCCTCACCTTCGCTCAAGAGGAAGCACAGAGGTTCAACCATAACTATATCGGCACAGAGCATATATTGCTGGGGTTAGTTCGCGAGAGTGAAGGCGTTGCTGCCAAGGTGCTTACCAATCTTGGTGTAGACCTGAATAAGGTGCGCGCTGCAGTAGAATTTATCATTGGGCGGGGAGGAAAATCGAGCTCAACCGAACTCGGTCTTACCCCCCGGGCGAAGAGGGTTATTGAGCTTGCTGTAGATGAAGCGCGTCGCCTCAATCACAACTACGTAGGCACTGAGCACCTACTCCTTGGCTTACTGCGTGAGGGTGAGGGGGTGGCTGGTGGGGTATTGGAAAGCTTGGGCGTTAATCTAGAGCGCGCCCGCGCTGAGACTACCCGTACCCTCAACCAGAGTGCTGCCCAGGCTCACCCCGGGGCTCGCAGTTCTACCCGCACTCCTACTTTAGACCAGCTAGGCTTAGATTTAACTGCTATGTCACGGGCGGGAAAACTTGACCCAGTTATTGGTCGCCATAAGGAGATCCAGCGGGTGATCCAAATCCTCTCAAGACGCACTAAAAACAATCCTGTCCTTATTGGGGAACCTGGGGTGGGAAAGACTGCTATTGTTGAGGGTCTAGCCCATCGTATAGTAGCTGGAGAGGTGCCTCAGATCCTGCAAGGGAAACGAGTGGTGACTTTAGACATGGGAGCACTGGTAGCTGGCACTAAATATCGCGGGGAGTTTGAGGAGAGACTAAAGAAGGTTATTGAGGAGTTAAAGACTACTGGTAACTGCGTGCTATTTGTTGATGAGATGCATACTATAGTTGGCGCTGGTGCTGCTGAGGGTGCTGTTGATGCGGCCAATATCCTTAAACCTTCGCTGGCTCGAGGCGAACTGCAATGTATTGGAGCCACCACTCTTGATGATTATCGAAAGCACGTAGAAAAGGATGCTGCTTTAGAACGCCGCTTTCAGCCTATCATGGTGGATGAACCCTCCGTAGATCAGACAATCGAGATATTACAGGGTATCAAAGGGCGCTATGAGGAGCATCATCAATTGATAATAAGTGAAGAGGCAATAAAGGCTGCCGCAAACCTGGCATCACGATATATATCCGACCGCTTTTTGCCGGACAAAGCGATTGACTTGGTGGATGAAGCTTCCTCCCGAGTGCGTCTTAGGGGGGGAACTATCCCTATCGGCTTAAAGGAGGCAAAACGGGGTTTGGATAGCGTACGTCAGGATAAAGAGGCGGCTATTGCAGCACAGCAATATGAGTATGCAGTAGAGCTACGTGACCGTGAAGTCCATTTGGTGGAGAAGATCCAGCAACTGGAAAGGAATTGGCAAGCTGAACTGAGCCGGGAAAAGCCTGTGGTAACTGAGGAGGATATCACCGAAGTGGTAAGTATGTGGACAGGCATCCCAGTGTCGAAGCTGGCTGCGGATGAAGCAACACGCCTGCTGCAGATGGAAGAGGCTCTACATCAACGCATTATAGCTCAGGATGAAGCTATTACCACAGTGGCTAAAGCGGTAAGGCGTGCCCGCACTGGTCTTAAGAACCCAAGACGTCCTATTGGTAGTTTTATCTTCCTCGGACCTACTGGGGTGGGGAAAACAGAGCTAGTCAGAGCCTTAGCTGAGTTTATGTTTGGCAGCGAGGATGCTTTGATCCGCCTCGATATGTCAGAGTTTATGGAAAGACATACTGTAGCTCGCCTGGTAGGTGCCCCCCCTGGATATGTAGGCTACGATGAGGGTGGGCAATTGACAGAAGCGGTAAGGCGCAAGTCCTATTGTGCTATCCTCCTGGATGAAATTGAAAAGGCTCACCCTGACGTCTTCAACATCCTGCTACAGATCTTCGATGATGGTCATCTGACCGATGCTAAAGGGAAGAAGGTTAACTTCCGGAATAGCATTATCGTCATGACCAGTAACATTGGCTCTGAACTAATTAAGAAAGAGTCGATCATGGGCTTCGTCAGCCGCACCGATGAAGCGAAAACGAAACAGCGTTCCTATGAGAAAATGAAGGAGAAGCTCTTAGAGGAATTAAAGAAAACCTTCCGCCCAGAATTCCTCAATCGCCTCGATGGGGTAGTGGTGTTCCACCACCTAACTAAAGAGCATATCCACCAAATTGTTGACCTGATGCTGCGTCCGCTCAAAGCCCAGTTAATTGAAAGAGGCATCGGGTTGGCAGTAACAGAGGCGGCTAAAGAGCTTCTTAGCGAGAAAGGCTATGACGAAACCTTCGGCGCTCGCCCACTGCAGCGGGTGATCCAGACTATGGTTGAGGATCAGCTCTCCGAGAGATTGCTCCGTGGCGAATTTCAGCCAGGGGACACTATTTGTCTAGACCGTGACGGTGATCAGATTTCAGTGCGCTTGATGACCCCGGTAGAATCCCCCTCCTAAGACAAATATCACGGGAAGCTAAAGGGGAGCCTGAAAGGTGCTCCCCTTTTTAGAAGGTGCAAATAGTGGCTAAATCCCGTTATAAAACGGTTTTTATCTGTCAGCAGTGTGGTAAGGAGAGCTCCAAATGGTTAGGACATTGCCCCAGTTGCCAGGAATGGAATACCTTCGTCGAAACCCAAGTAAGTCCCTCTAAAGGGGTGGGTACCTTATCGCCCCCAATAGGAAGCCCTGTCCGTGAATTATCTCAGATAACTGCCGAGGAAATGCCCCGCCTGGTTCTTCCCTCGGCTGAGTTTAATCGGGTGCTCGGCGGCGGAATAGTCCCTGGCTCTTTAGTTCTCCTCAGCGGTGACCCCGGAATTGGCAAATCGACCCTGCTACTTCAAGTCTCAGCCATGATAGCCCAACAAGGGAAGAAGGTAGTCTATGCCTCAGGGGAGGAATCATTATATCAGACCAGATTGCGGGCAGACCGCCTGGGGGTTAGGGGTGAAGGGCTTTACCTTCTGGCTGAGACTGATTTCGAGGTTGTCCTCCAGCGAATGGAAGAGATATCACCCAGCTTAGGGGTTATCGATTCTATTCAAACAGTCTATCTCAGGGAGTTAGAAGGGGCCGCGGGGAGCATATCACAAATCCGGGAATGCACCCTGCGGCTAATGCAATGGGCTAAGCTCTCCTCTGTCCCTTTGCTTATCACCGGTCATGTAACCAAGGAGGGGGCTATTGCTGGACCCAAGGCTTTAGAGCATATTGTTGATGTGGTCTTATATTTGGAAGGGGAATCCTTTAGTACATACAGGCTCTTGCGTGGGGTTAAGAATCGCTTCGGCTCAACGAACGAAGTAGGCATCTTTGAGATGAGGGAGCAAGGCTTGGTAGAGGTAGAAAACCCTTCTCAAGTCTTCCTGTCTCAGCGCTCAAAGGGGGCAGTAGGCTCAGTGGTAGCCCCTACTTTAGAAGGGACTCGCCCCTTGCTGGTAGAGATGCAAGCGCTGACCACTACCACTAGCTTTGGCTTGCCCCGGCGCACCGCCAATGGGATAGATTTCAATCGCCTACTGCTGATTATTGCCGTGCTTACCAGACGAGCCGGGTTGAAGTTGTTCAATCAGGACATAATTGTCAATGTAGTTGGGGGGCTTAAAATTAGCGAGCCTGCTGCTGACCTCGCTGTTGCTTTATCTATTGCCTCTAGCTTTAGTGATAAGGAAGTAGACCCCCATCTGGTAGCGGTGGGGGAGGTGGGGTTAAGTGGCGAGGTGAGAGGTGTCCCTCAATTGGAGCGCCGGCTCGCTGAAGCGGCAAGGCAGGGCTTTGCGCGCTGTATTGGACCTAAGGTTTCCTTGAGCAGCCTTACCCCCCCTCAGGGGATGGAGACTATAGCTGTTAACTCGCTCAGGGAGGCGCTGAAGGTAGCTCTGAAGCCTCGCCAGGATTTCATAAAAGGCGATTTCGATGAAACTCGGAATTCAGATTGACAAGAATTTTCAAAAACATCTAAGCAAGGAATGGCTGCGCCGAGTAGTCGAACATTCCCTCGCTGCCCAGGGTATCGCTTCTGAGGTAGAGCTAGGTTTGCTCATTACCGATGATGAGACAGTGCGAAAACTCAATCAGGAATATCGGGGGGTAGATGAGACTACCGATGTGCTCTCTTTTGCCTTGGTGGAAAGAAAGCCTGGCAGCTCTCCCTTCATAACCCCCCCTGATGGCCTCCTCCACCTTGGTGAGGTGGTCATTTCCTATCCCCAGGCAGCAAGGCAAGCTGAAGAAAACAATCATCAGGTAGAGGAGGAGATAGCCCTGCTGGTTATCCACGGTATATTGCACCTTCTGGGTTATGAGCATGATGAACCAGCACGGGAGCGGGAGATGAGAGCACTGGAAGAGAGGGTATTGTCTGAAGTTGAGAAATGGTTAAAATAGACAGTAGCGATGGCATCTCAGGTCTTCTATCGTAAGTGGCGTCCCCAAACACTGGCTGAGGTGGTGGGTCAGGAGCATGTGACCCAGATCCTGCGCAATGCCCTGGAGAGCGGGCGAGTGGCTCATGCTTATCTCTTCTGCGGGCCCCGGGGCACCGGGAAGACTAGCACTGGACGCATTCTGGCTAAGGCGGTAAATTGCCTTACCAGCGGCAGGGGGGAGCCATGCAATGCCTGCGAAATATGTCAGGCTATCACCCAGGGTAGAGCCCTGGACATGATAGAGATCGATGCCGCCAGTAACCGGGGAATTGATGAGATTCGAGAACTCCGGGAGAGGGTCAACTTTGCCCCCAACATGGCTCGATACAAGGTATACATTATTGACGAAGTCCATATGCTCACCGAGCCAGCCTCTAACGCCTTACTTAAGACCTTAGAGGAGCCCCCACCTCACGCCATCTTTATCCTAGCTACCACTGAGCCACATAAGCTCTTGCCTACCCTCCTTTCCCGCTGCCAGAGGTTCGATTTCCATAGACTCTCCCATAATGCGGTGGTGGCTAAACTAGAGTATATCTGCCAAAAGGAAGGCATCTCTACTGAGCCACAAGGTTTAAGGCTCATCGCCAGAAGTGTCTCCGGTAGCCTTCGTGACGCCGAGAACTTGCTGCAGCAATTGGTCACCTATTATGGCAACCAGATCGATGTTCACCAGGTTGAGGACATGCTAGGCGTTACCACAGACTTTCAAGTTAAAGAGTTGGCCGGGCATATTGTAAACAAGGATATCTCCGCTGGGCTGGCAACTATAAATAGCCTGGTCAATGACGGTCTCGATCTAGGTCAATTCACCCGGGGGCTAATTGAATACCTAAGGAATATGTTATTGACCAAATCTGGGGCAGAGGCTTCCCTCGACCT
>CAZNKW010000088.1:2366-5375 GCA_964573655.1 uncultured Dehalococcoidia bacterium | reverse complement strand
AGCTGAGGAGGCATTAAGCAAAGCCACGCCGCCACCAGGGACAATCCCCTCTTCCACAGCAGCCCTAGTAGCAGAGAGAGCATCCTCCACTCGATGCTTCTTCTCCTTCAGCTCTGTCTCTGTAGCTGCCCCTACCTTGATCACACCCACCCCACCAGCCAGTTTTGCCAGCCGTTCCTGGAGTTTCTCCCGGTCGAAGTCAGAGGTAGTCTCCTCTATCTGAGCCTTTATCTGCTTCATCCTCCCCTTGATATCCTCCTCAGAACCCTTGCCTTCAACAACGGTGGTATCATCCTTGGTAGCCACCACCCGGCGAGCTCTACCTAAGTCAGCCACAGTGGCCGAGTCAAGCTTTCGCCCCACCTCCTCAGAGATTACCTTGCCCCCAGTGAGGATAGCCATATCCTCCAGCATTGCCTTGCGGCGATCGCCAAAGCCAGGGGCTTTAACCGCCAAACAGTTAATGGTGCCCCTGAGCTTATTGACCACCAAGGTAGCTAGAGCCTCCCCTTCTACATCCTCGCCCACAATCACCAGGTTCTTACTTACCTGAAGTATCTTCTCCAGAGCAGGCAAAAGATCGGCTACGGCTGAAATCTTCTTATCAGTGATCAGGATGTAGGGGTCCTCAATGACTGTCTCCATACGCTCCGGGTTGGTGACGAAGTAGGGGCTGATATAGCCACGGTCAAACTTCATCCCCTCGACATACTCCGTCTCAAACTTTAGACCCTTCGATTCCTCTACCGTGATAACCCCATCCTTACCTACCTTCTCCATCACATCAGCAATTAGATTGCCGATTTCAGCATCAACCGCCGAGATAGTAGCCACCTGGGCAATCTGCTCCTTGCCAGCTACAGAGATAGCTTTCTTCTTCAACTCCTCCACCAAGACGCTGACGCCTTTTTCGATGCCTCGCTTGAGAGCCATGGCATCTGCCCCAGCAGTTATGTTTTTGAAGCCTCCGCTAATTATGGCCTGGGCCAAAAGGGTAGAGGTAGTCGTGCCATCGCCACACTTATCATTGGTCTTGGAGGCCGCCTCCTTCAGCAGTTGAGCCCCCATATTCTCGAAGGGGTCAGGAAGCTCAATCTCCTTAGCAATGCTAACGCCGTCATTGATCACCGTTGGCGGACCCCACTTCTTGTCCAGGGCTACCGGGCGACCTTTGGGTCCTAAGGTTGGTCTAACAGCATCAGCCAGGATGTCCACCCCCCTCTTCAGGGCTCTCCTGGCTTCCTCATGAAAGATTATCTGTTTGGCCATTTATTTTCCTCCCTTCTTAACTTTCTTAGCCAAAATATCGCTTTCCCGCAGGATGATGAACTCCTCATCGTCAAGCCTAATCTCCGTGCCAGCATACTTAGCATAGATTACCCTCTCCCCCACTTCGACCTCCATAGCGATTCTTTTGCCGTCCTCGGTGAGCCTCCCCGGACCAACAGCAACCACCTCACCTTCCTGGGGTTTCTCTTTTGCCGTGTCGGGCAGTACAATGCCTCCCTTAGTTATCTCCTCTCGCTCGATAGCCTTGATGACCACTCTGTCACCCAGAGGCTGAAGTTTAGCCATTAGTAACCTCCTTATGTAAAAATATTAACTTCCAGGACTCAAAAGGTTAGCACTCTAGACCTTAGAGTGCTAGTTAATCATAAACTAAAAGAGTTGATTATGCAAACGCATTGAGAGCCGTTTACATGAAATAGTTCAAGCTAGGAGGAATCTATCACCATATTTTCTCCTTTTTTCTACATCAACGACCCTAATTTTCTCTCACCATCAAGCTTATAAAGTAAGTAGCCTCTGCCTTAACAGGAAGAGGGCGTGGGTAGTAGCGCGGCTCTTTACTTCGAGACGGACAGGGGGGTAGTTCCCTTCAAAGCTCCGCTTTCCCTGGCTATCGCATATAGCGATGTAGGCTAGGCCCGGGGGTTTTCCTTCCAATTTATCTGGGCCAGCTACACCGGTAATACCAACCCCAATATCTGCCTCTAGTCGTAGTCGCGCTGCTTCAGCCATTGCCTCAGCTACCTCAGGGCTGACCGCCCCATGCTGTTCAATAAGCCGGGCATTTACCCCCAGGGCTATCTTGGCCTCATTAGAGTAGGCTACAAATCCCCCTTTATAATAAACGGAGCTTCCGGGGACATCAGTTAAGGTAGTAGCCAGAAGTCCCCCAGTGCAGGACTCCATGGTAGCTAAGGTCAAGCCCTTGCTGGCAAGGAGTGTCCCCACCACCCCCTCCAAAGTATCGCTATCAGTTCCCCAGATATAGTGGGCGAAAATCTCCCGGAGTCGGGCTTCGCCTTGCGCCATTAGCTTCTCCGCCTCCTCACGCTTTTGAGCCTTAGCTATTAGCCGCAGGTGGATGCCATCGGGCTTGGCATAGATGCCCATCTCAGGGTTAGCCAAAGAAAAAAGGGGGCTAGCCATCTCATCTACCTCTGCTTCAGAAAAGCCAAAGGTCTTCAAGGTCCGAAAGAGGATAACCTCTTTATGTAGCCTCTCTTGTAGTCTAGGCATCACCTCCTTTTCCCACATACGCTGCATCTCCCCGGGTGGACCAGGCATAGCTACCATTATCTTCTTCCCCTTTTCTATCCACCACCCCGGGGCAGTGCCTCTGGGATTAGGGATAGCCTGAGCGGAGGAGATAAGTGTTGCCTGCTTGATATTATGGGGAGGCATCTCACGGTGCAGGCGGCCGAAGATAGCCCTTAGCTCCTGTTCTAGTATGGGGGAAACCTTAAGCTCCTCGCCCAGCATTTTGGCAATAGCTTCGCGGGTGAGGTCGTCCTCAGTGGGGCCCAAGCCTCCGGTGGCCAAAACGATGTCACAGTCTTCCCAGGCTCGAGAGAAAGCTTCGTTAAGTCTCTCCAGGTTATCACCTACCAGAGTAACCCGGCGAAGGCCAATCCCCAGCAGAGGTAGCTGACCTGCCAGGTAGGCAGCATTGGTATCGGTTACTTCTCCCAGGAGGAGTTCGGTACCAATGGAGATAATCTC
>CAZNKW010000088.1:0-2266 GCA_964573655.1 uncultured Dehalococcoidia bacterium | reverse complement strand
TCAACAGAAAGCTTGAGCTGCTCCTCCCAATCAAGGTTTTTGCGAGCCAGGGACATCTTATTATCCCAATCGGCAGCCCCTTTTACCCCTTTGACAATATCAGCGGCATGGGCGGCGATACGAGCACCCACCACCCCCTCTCTTACATCCTCTACATTGGGCAGGGAGAGATGCTCTGAGGGGGTAACATAGCAAAGGAAGTCAGCGCCAGCAGCGGCTGCCACAGCACCACCAATAGCGGCAGCAATATGGTCATAGCCAGCAGCGACATCCGTTACCAAGGGTCCCAGCACATAGAAGGGTGCTCCTCGGCAGAGGCGCTTCTCTAACTGCACATTGGCCACAATCTGATCCAGGGGCATATGTCCTGGTCCCTCAACCATTACCTGCACACCTGCTGACCAGGCGCGCTCTACCAGCTCGGCTATGGTGAGGAGTTCTTCAATCTGAGAGCGGTCAGTGGCATCAGCCAGACTACCAGGGCGCATCCCATCCCCCAAGCTTAGGGTTATATCATAGTGACGTGCTATCTCCAGCAAGCGGTCATATTGCTCATAGAGGGGGTTCTCCCGCTGATGGTGCAGTATCCAGCCAATCAAAAAAGCCCCTCCGCGGGAGACTACATTGGTCAACCTCCCTTGACTTCTCAGTTGAGCTAAAGCCCTCTGGGTCACCCCACAATGCACGGTCATAAAGTCAACCCCATCCTCTGCCTGCTCCTCAATTGTGGCAAAGAGATCCTCTGCTGTCATATTGACTATGGCTCCTCTTCTCTCTATGGCTTCAATCCCTGCTTGATATATAGGCACAGTGCCTAAAGGAAGAGGACAGGAGGCAATAAGGGCTCTACGAATAGCAGCAATATCGCCACCGGTGCTCAAGTCCATTACCGTATCTGCCTTATATTCCATAGCCACTCGCAGCTTCTCCAGTTCGGTATCTACAGTGCCGTAATCAGAGGAGGTGCCGATATTGGCGTTTACCTTGGTGCATAGCCCCTTGCCGATACCACAAGGATCGAGATTACTATGTCTGCTGTTAGCTGGGATGACTATCGTTCCTTGGGCAACACCCTGGCAGATAAACTCGGCATCCAGCCCTTCCTTTTCAGCCACCTGCTTCATCTGCAGCGATATAGTGCCCTTCCTGGCTAACTCAAGCTGTGTCATCCACCCTCCAAAAATCAAAAGACCAAGAGCCTAGGTTCTTGGTCAGCTAAACCGCCTCCCTACGCTCGCATTACCGAGATCAGGTTCAAAGGGTCGCCCCCCTTTAGGAGGCTCTCAGCCTCTCTGAGCTCCCCTGCGGCTACTTTCTGTTTAGTATATCACAAAACGGGTGAATAGAAAAGTTTGACTTTTGAGAGCATAGGTGGTACAGTAAGTAAAATTGAATATTAGATGCAGGGGTGCCTTAGCGTGAGCTAGGGCTCAAATGGAAGGCAAGTCCGGTGAGAAGCCGGCACAGTCCCGCCTGCTGTGACCCTGAATAAGGCCGAGCCTTATTGGGGAAGTCAGAACTCCTACCTCTGCCTCTCTCTAACCTCCGCGGAGAAAGGGGGTGGAAATGTGACCAGAGCACCGTAAATCCCCTTGGTCTGCTGAGCAAGGGGATTTTCATTTTTAAGTTGAGGAGGGCTTTCAATGAAAAGGCTGACCATGATTTTATTGGCTATAGTTTTATCTCTGGCCACAGCCACAGGATATCTAGGTTATCGCTTAAGTGAACAACAACCAGGGCTGGGAGAGTCGCTCTTTGGTACTACTCCAGCACAAGCAAAGGTCATAGACGCCCTGGCGCCAGTCCTGTCCTTCACTCCAGAATCGGTTTTAGGCGAGGTACCTGGTACAATAAACGATGATCTGGGAAGGGAAGTAAGTATTGAGAACATTCCCACCAAGATTGTCTGTATGAATCCCGCTGCTACCGAAGTCCTCTTCCTTTTGGGAGAGGATGAGAGGTTGGTTGGGGTATCTGATGCCTGGCTCTACTGGATCAAGACCCCTGAAGAGCTTGTTACCAAGATAAAGAACAAGGTAGATAGTGGACAGATAACGGCTTTTTCCCATTACCCTCAGTATGGCATTGAGCCAGACCCTGAGGCTATTCTCGCCCTGGAGCCTGAGGTTGTCTTTTCCTTCGGCTATACCCTCCCTCAATATGCCAAAGCCCTTGAGGCAGCCGGGGTTCCAGTCATCGCTTTCGCCGCTGATACACTGGGAGACGTTCTGCGCAATGTGGTGCTGGTAGGAAAAGTGGTCGGCAA
>CAZNKW010000087.1:0-5408 GCA_964573655.1 uncultured Dehalococcoidia bacterium | reverse complement strand
AGAAGCGAGGTGTTGAAGACGTTGACTAAAGGCTGTAAAATAGGAAGTGGTGTTTGGGAGCAGGACTGGAAATTCCTATTAGATAGGGAGTTGAGTCGCGGAAGTAGTTCAGCGGTAGAACGCCTCCTTGCCAAGGAGGAAGTCGTGGGTTCAAATCCCATCTTCCGCTCCATTATGTTATGTCTAAGAAAGTGGAGAACGCTTGGTTTCTGCCGCCTAAGTCTACCAGTGCTAGGACGGGTCATTAGACCCGTCCTTCCATTTTTCTTACCGGACGGAGGCAGCGCCAGGTTATTTCAGAGGTTTGGACAAAGCACGGTATTTAGCGTAAAATTTAATTTGGAGAGAGGGAGCTGGAAGCTGAGCAAGGCATCTAAACTGTTAACGAGGAGGTTTGATGGAAAAGACAAGAGCTAGTACCTTTTTGGAAGAGGTCGGTACCATGCCTGGTGGCAAGGGTGTTCGCCTTTGTATCCAGTGCGGTACCTGTACTGCATCCTGCCCCAGCGCTACCAGATGGGAGTACACGCCTTCAGGAGTGATTGCTATGGTTCGGGCTGGAATGCGGGACGAGGTTCTGTCCAGTAGCTCTATGTGGCACTGCCTATCTTGCTATTTCTGCACGGTGCGTTGCCCCCGGGGTGTCAAGCCGACGGAGCTATTTCATGTCCTGGAGGGTCTGGCAAGTCAACACGGTTATAAGGCCAGAGGGACCCGGACACCAGCTATGTATAGTAGCTTTGTCAAATCAATTAAGGGCAATGGGCGAGTCCACGAATTTGGCATGATGCTGAGATATTACCTGAAGACTAATCCTTTGGTGTCGCTCACCATGCTCCCTGTGGGCCTGAAGCTATTTTCTCATAAGCGCTTGTCATTCCTGCCTAAGAAGATCAAGGGTAGAGAGGACCTATCCAAAATCATCCAGAAGTTCAGGGAGGTTAGAGATAAATCATGAAATACTATGCCTACTATCCGGGTTGTTCAGCCGAGGCTACCGGAGCGGGTCTTGGTGTTTCAGCTCTGGCCATAGCTAAGCCTTTGGATATGGAGTTAATAGAGCTGGAGGACTGGACTTGCTGTGGTACGACTGCATATGGCTCCTTGGATGAGTCAGAGGCGATTGTGGTAGCAGCTCGCAATTTAGCTCTGGCAGAGAAAACAGGACTTCACTTGGTAACACCTTGTAGCAACTGCTTTCTAACTCTTTCCAAGGCCAATGAGCGTCTGAAGGAGCAGCCTAAGTTAATGGCTCAGGTAAATGAGGCTCTAGCTGTTGCTAATCTGGAGTATCATGGCAGTGTTCGGGTAAGGCACTTGACAGAGGTATTAGTCAAGGATATTGGCCTTGAGGTAATTTCGACCAAGGTTAAGCGACCGCTTAATGGGCTTAAGGTTGCTCCTTACTATGGCTGCCAGTTAGTTCGTCCCGATTACGGTTTCGATGACCCCGAGTTCCCTCACTCTCTTGATCGTCTAGTGGAGAGCCTCGGGGCGACAGTGGTTCCCTTCCCGCTCAAAAGCCATTGTTGCGGAGGGTCATTGATCATCTCGGAAGAGGATTTGGCCCTGGACTTGATGCGCAAGTTATTAGCCAATGCAGTAGGGAACGGTGCCGAGTGCATTGTTACCCCTTGTCCGCTGTGCCAAACGAACCTGGATGCCTACCGGGGCAGGGTGAATAGCAAGTTCAAAACTAATTATGATTTACCTGTCTTATTTGTGACCCAACTGATGGGTGTAGCCTTTGGAATAGATGGCAAGGACTTAGGTCTGAAGACAAATATTGTCCCCGCTGGCAAGGTTTTGGCAAACTATATCTAAGGAGGAGGAATGGAGCGAAGAATAGGCGTCTATGTCTGTCATTGTGGAAGCAACATCGCGGGTACGGTGGATGTGGAAAAGGTGACTGAATTTGCCAAGGGCTTAGACTCGGTGGTTGTTGCTCGCAACTATAAATATGTGTGCTCTGACCCTGGTCAGAATCTTATTAAAGAGGATATCAAACAGTTGGGGCTTAACCGGGTGGTAGTAGCCTCGTGCTCGCCGCTAATGCACGAGCCTACTTTCCGACGCGCTTGCTTGGATGCTGGGCTAAACCCGTACCTGTTTGAGATGGCCAATATTCGGGAGCATTGCTCATGGGTGCATGAGGATAGTGCCATGGCAACCGAAAAGGCCAAAGCCCTGGTCAGCGCAGCAGTAAGGCGTGTCTACTATCATGAGCCCTTGGAAACAAAGGAAGTTCCGTTCAACTCTAATGTCCTGGTTGTGGGCGGGGGCATTGCTGGGATTCAGGCAGCTCTTGAAATTGCCGATTCTCAGCACCAGGTCTACCTGGTAGAAAGGGACCCCAGCATTGGTGGGCATATGGCTATGTTTGATAAGACCTTTCCCACCCTGGATTGTGCTGCTTGTATCCTGACCCCGAAGATGACCACTGTAGGGCAACACCCCTATATTCGTCTTATGAGCTATAGCGAGGTTGAGGATGTTTCTGGCTATATCGGCAATTTCAAGGTCAAAATTAAGAGAAAGGCACGCTATGTTGATGAAGCCAAGTGCACCGGCTGTGGCCGATGTGAGGAGCTTTGTCCTATCAATGTGCTCAGTGAATTTGAACACGGCATAGGTAAGAGGAAGGCAATCTACAAGCCCTTTGCTCAGGCTGTGCCTAATAAGGTAGTCATTGATCCGCAGAACTGCAGCCACCTGAAAGGTCTTAAAGGAGGCAAGGATGTTTGCCGTCTGTGTCAGAAGGGGATGGAGAAGAAAGGCATACCGGGCTGCGAGGCTGGGGCGATAGACTTTGGGCAGGAGGATAAAACAGTCGAGGTCGAGGTTGGCAGTATCATTGTCGCTACTGGCTTCCAGCAGTTTGACCCCTCGGTTATGTACCCCTACGGCTATGGGCGCTATGATAATGTCATCACTGGTCTCCAGTTTGAGAGGATGTCCAATGCCTCAGGACCTACTCGTGGGGAGGTTCTCTTAGCTGATGGGCGGAAACCGGAGAGCATAGCCATTCTGCATTGTGTGGGCAGCCGTGATGAGAATTACCACAGATACTGCTCACGGGTCTGCTGCATGTACTCGCTGAAATACTCGCATCTGCTCAGAGAGAAGGTACCTCAAGCGTCAGTCTATCAGCTATATATTGATATGCGCTGCCCAGGTTCAGGTTATGAAGAGTTCTATGAGCGGCTCCAGGAGGAAGGAGTCAACTTTGTGCGAGGGCGTGCTGGTGAGGTTACCAACATTGCTGAGAAGCCTGAGGAGGAAGGTAAGCTGATGGTGGTCTGTGAGGATACCCTAGTCCGCCGTAAGCGGCGCATTCCGGTCGATATGGTTATTTTAAGCTGTGCCTTGGAACCCCGCGCTGATGCTGAGCGGGTAGCCAGGATTTTCTCCTTGGGTAGAAAGGCGGATGGCTTCTTCATGGAGAAGCATCCAAAGCTTGACCCTGTGGCGACCATGACTGACGGTGTCTTTATCGTCGGTTGCTGTCAGGGTCCGAAGGACATCCCTGACACTGTGGCTCAGGCCTCAGCCGCCGCCGCCCGGGCACTAGCTATGATTAGTACTGGCAAGGTGGAAATCGAGGCGGCTATCGCAGTGGTAAATGAGGAGCTTTGCTCTGGCTGCAAGACGTGTGTCCCGCTCTGCCCTTATAGTGCGATTTCCTTTAACGAGGAGAAGAAGGTATCCCGTATTAATGAGGCACTGTGCAAGGGTTGTGGCACCTGTGTTGCCGCCTGTCCTAGTGGCGCCATTACCGGCAGGCACTTTACTACTGAGCAGATCGTGGCTGAAATTGAGGGGTTGTTGGTGTGAGCTTTTAGCCAAGGGTTGTTGGCTTTCTGGGCAACGGGTGCTCCTATGCTGGATCTTGGCCTCAAAGTGATCACAATACGGGCGGGCAATCCGGCGCTTTAATTAGAGTTTTACAGCAGGCACAAGGGCTAGTTAATGCCTGTCTGCTCTCGTCTCGTCAATAATATCTCCCTTGGCAGAGACCAGTTGAATTGCCAAGGGCATTTGACCTAGAGCGTGCGTGGAACAGGACAGACAGGGGTCGTAACAACGGATAGCAACCTCGACCCGGTTAAGTATTCCTTCAGTAAGTTTCCCGCCTTTGATAAATCCCTTAGCTACCTCGCTGACAGCGCGGTTAATGGCGGCATTATTATGACCAGTAGCTACAATTAGATTAACCTTGCGAATCGTACCGCTTGGGTCTATCCAGTAATGATGGATAAGGGTCCCCCTGGGAGCTTCAATTACGCCTATGCCCTCTTCATTGAACTTGGTGGAGGCGGCCCATATCTCCTTAGAGCAGATAAGGTCATCTTCTAAGAGTTCTTTTATCTTTTCGGCGGCATAGAGTGCTTCGATCAGTCGGGCGTAATGGTAGAATAGTGACCCCTCTACAATTCCATTTTTGCTCAGTTTCTTAAACTCCCTGAGCTCTTTGTTAGCCAAAGGAGTGGTAATTCCATCGACAACGTTTAATCGTCCCAGTGGCCCCACACGGTAGATGCCCCGGGGATAACCCCACTTCTTATAGTAGGGGAATTTGAGGTAAGACCAGTCCTCCACTCCTTCTTCTATGATGGAAAGGTAATCTCTGGGGTCAACCTTATCTTCTAGGATAATCCCTTTCTCGTCTCTCAGTCTCAATTTCCCATCGTAAAGCTCAAGATTGCCATCGTCATCTATCAGCCCCAGATAGCCTGAGGTAAAATTGGCAAAGCTAGCTGCCTCCTCACCATGTTGGGCATAATAATCTTTGATGAGGTCAAGGGCAGACTGGATATCGGCAATAACCCTCCCTTCCTGCTGAAGAATTTTATCCTGTTGCTCAGGGGATAGAGCCCTATTCACCCCACCTGGAATAGCGAAATTCGGGTGGACTTTCTTTCCGCCAAGCATCTCGATTATTTCTTGTCCAAACTTCCGCAACATCACTCCTTTTACCGCAATTTCGGGTTTTTCGAAGATGAGCCCGATGACATTTCGCTTGGCTGGCTCAGCATCCATGCCAAAGAGTAAATCAGGGCTAGCCAGATGGAAGAAATGAAGCGAATGAGATTGAACGTACTGAGCCATGTGCATTAACTGGCGCAGCATCTTCGCCGTTTGGGGGATATCAACCCCTAACAGTGCATCCCCAGCTTTGGCTGAGGCGAGGTGGTGACTTACCGGGCAGATACCGCAGACTCGGGAGGTAATCAGTGGCATCTCCCAGAATATGCGCCCCTCGCAAAACTTCTCCACCCCTCTGAACTCGATTACGTTAAATCTGGCTTCAGATACGTTGCCTTCGTCATCGAGATGGATAGTCACCTTTCCATGCCCCTCGATGCGGGTAATCGGTTCAATCTCAATCTTCTTGGTCATCTCTTAAT
>CAZNKW010000086.1:0-5450 GCA_964573655.1 uncultured Dehalococcoidia bacterium | reverse complement strand
GCCTACAGCAGACCAAGATGCTCTTTCATAGAGCAGGTGCTCTGCCACCGGCTCACTTCCACAGGGGATAGAGCCCCAGCCCTATATTCGAGAAATTTAGTCGCTGATTTACGCCTGAAGTATCTCAAGGGACTCCTCCCACCTCTTAATATGAGCCTTCTCATCCTCGATATTTTTCTGTATCACAACCCTGGACTTTTCATCGAAGTCGACCTTTTGCAGAAAGTTGCCGTAATCTTTGACTGCCCGTCTTTCGAGCCGGATATCAGCTTTGAGAAGGAACACCTTGCCCAGAAGGGTGGTGGTGAATCCCAATAGTTTTCCTGCCGTTTGGAAGAAGAACCTTAGCCGAGAGGGACTACCTCCCAGTTCTCCAATGCGTGCCTGGAGATCATTGACATGTTCTTGCTCATTAGCCATCGCTGCTCTAAGCCTGTCAGCGATTTCCTTCTCCGAGAACGCACCGATCTGCGTACTGTAAATCTCTACCGCAAATCTTTCCATGTTATGCATTTTCCTCAGTGCCTGCAGTGCTTCGTCCATTCTCCGCCTCCTGAATAAGTCCTCTGCCGAAGAAAAAAGATGCCCGTCTTCTTTACCTCCTCATAGCCTCTGGAGATAGTGGTGAGCCCGAAGCGCTGCTTTAGCCCCCTCACCAGCGGCAACCACTATTTGCTTCTCCGGGGTATTGGTTACATCACCAGCAGCGAAGAGCCCAGGTACTCCAGTTTCACAGGCACAGTTGACCTCAATCTCACCCAGCTTATTGAGGCTGGCAACGCCTCTGACTATCTCCGAGTTGGGTATAAGCCCGATCTCAACAAAGACGCCGCCAACCTCAAGTCTCTTCTTCTGACCAGTTTTCAAATCCCTGATAGTAACACCCTCCACACGGTTTGAGCCCTCTATTTCCACCACCTCATGCTCCAAAAAGACAGTTAGATTGGAGGCATTCTTTACTCTCTCGATGAGTATCTGGTCACCGGTTAGAGGGGTGAGAGACACTAAGTAGACATGCTCTGCTATCTTAATCATATCGGCGGCAGCTTCCAGGGCAGAATTACCGCCACCTATCACCGCCACCTTCTCTCCGGCAAAAATAGGACCGTCGCAGATAGCACAGTAGGTCACTCCCTTCCCCCTCAGCTTCTCCTCCCCTGGCACATTGAGCTGCCGGGGGCGCTTCCCAGTAGCAACTATCACCGCCTTAGCCAGATAGCTGTCTCCCCCTTCTGTCTTGACCTCAAACCCCCCGTCTGTTCGAGACAAGGTCGCTGCCCCTTGCCCTATCTTCTGCTCAATTGGAAATTGCGTCATCTGCCCTTCGAACTTCCGCATCAGCTCATGACCTTCAATATATTGATAACCCATGTAATTCTCAACACCCGCTGTCCACAGGACCTGACCTCCCACGTCTTTGCTCAGAAGTAAGGCATTTATCCTCCTTCTAGCAGCATAGACCGCCGCTGTCATTCCTGCCGGACCACCACCAATAATAATCAGCTCATACACGACTCCCCCCTTCTTGTTGGAAGCCAATTCTAGCTACAGTCCTAATTTCTTTTTCAATTGCGCTTGATCGAAGCCAAGTATAAGCTCTCCATCAATGTCAATCACCGGCACACCCATTTGCCCTGATTTATTGATCATCTCAGCGCGGGCCGCCCTATCTTGGGCTACATTGAGGTCCTGATACTTAATACCGTTATCCTCCAGAAATTTCTTCGCCATCTTGCAATAAGGACAGGTAGGAGTAGAATAGACCTTGACCTCTTTGGCACTCATTTTTCCTCCCGATAAAAATGATACCACGTGCTGGGAAGCGGGAAAGTAGAAGTCGTCATTTAGCAGGAATCTAGCCTTTTTTGGCTTGACCTTTGGGGCTGACAGAAATCTCTACCTTTTTCGGTTTGACTTCCACAGCTTTGGGAAGGATGACCTCCAAGACCCCGTCCTCATAGGTAGCCTTGATCTTCGTGGCATCCACAGCAGTCGGCATGGTGATCGAGCGGAAGAAGCTACCATAGCACCGCTCACAGCAGTAGTAGTTTTCCTCCTTGACCTCAGTCTCCGCCTTCCGCTCCCCTTTGATGGTCAGGGTATCCCCCGCCACCGAGATATCAATCTCCTCTTTCTTCATGCCTGGAAGCTCAGCTTTTACGATGAACTTGTCTTCCTTTTCCAGCATCTCTATCGGAGGTGTCCAGCCCATCTCCGTAGGGAGACGCCTCCATGCTGCCGGAAGGAAGGGGCGTCCAACAATATCCTCAAAGTGTCGAGTCATTTCCTCCAGCTCCCTAAAGGGCTCCCAGCGGCGGAGGCCCCAACCTGGTCTCCATCTTTCCATCACCATAGTTATCACCTCCTTCCCTTACACGTCAGTCATACATTAATTTGGTAGGGCAAGTCCCGCTTCCCAGCCCTAACTCTATGCAAAGCCAAACACACGTCGACTATCATTCTTTCAACCTCACCTTTGAGTTCAAAAAAACTCTTTCTCCACGCTCATGCAACGTTCTCTCAGCCGTGTACACCAAGCCGTCTGCCATATGGCCAGTCTCCACCTCACCACGCCGAAAGTCTCCCTCAGCTATAATTATGCGCATATAGGTCTAGAGTGTAATCAGCCATTGGTTCTATCCTGGCTTTGTATAATGTGTCGGAGCTGCCTTCTGGCTTCTCATTTTCTACTTCAAAGACAGGCAATGGCATAGGCTTAGCCATCCCCGTGAGGGCTCCCTGGACTCTTGCCTGATTCTCCAGCTTGCTAATCAGGTTTTGGACCACAGCCTCCCAGGTGAAGTGGTGGGAGCTACGTCTGGCTGCTTGTCGGATTCTAGCGCCCTCTTCAGGATAGTCCCTCAGAAACGTCACATAGCTTACAATCTCCCTAGGGTCCGCGGTATCCAGCACAATGGCGTTTACGAGGTGAATAGCATAGTCCTCGCCAGTGCACCCTGTGAAGGCGATGCCCCCAGCCGCCATCGCTTCCAGACCCACTATACCAAAAGGCTCGTGTCCACTATTGGCCAGCACACCATCCGCCGCCCGGTACATAACCCGCAGGAAGTCCAGTGGTAGATGGAACCTGATGTCAATAATATCCGCCGGGGCTGCTTCTTCAATGGCTGCCAGGTAACTGCCAGGAGTACTCAAAGTTGCCCTGGCCTGACTTAATCTGAGCCCCAAGGAACGAGCATGGCTTACTACCTCCCGACCGTGAGGTTCGCCCCCGCCCCTGGCCAGAAGTGTCGTCTTCAGGCCTTGCTTTTTGAGTCTAGCCGTGGCCTCGACAGCCATATTCCAGCGCTTGTCAGGATGCCAGCGAGCTACCTTGCACAGGATCAAATCCGCACCTGCTGCTTTTCTCACCTCGTGAGCCATCCTCTCGTCAACATTGCGGAGTGCACTCTTTGGTATTCCATTGGGAATGACTAGGGGATTTAGCCCCATCCTCCACATAAGATGTTTCATGTACCGACTCACCGTGGTGATGGTAGTGGCATAGTTGAGCCGCCCCCAGTTAATACGGTGGAAGGAGAAGGTGTTGTTGGCATTCCAGAACATCACCACCTTGTCCCGAAGGCCGTCGTTGTGGAGAACATCACTGAGCCGGCACATCGCCTCTGCCGTTTGCCACTCCTCACCCAAGATCACCACTAGTTTCCCCTGTGCTACTGCCGGTTTGATAATACGCTCCTTGACAAACCAGGGAGTGGACTCGTTGAAATCATAGAGCTTTTCGTTTTCGCCTTGATACACGCCATTGGGATAATATCTGCTGATCCACTGACACCACCGGTGCAGCGTCAGCTTACCTTTGTACCTCACCTCCTCCCCTTGGCGCTCTGGGTCGCCGACGAAAAAGAGGTGCGTGGCAAAGCCCATCTTGGCCAAAGTTGATGACAGGTGCTCAATTCGCACCCCCAGGCCACCAGCCATGGAATAGGCATCCGGCCCTTCGAAACAAAGGAGCGCAAATATAGTGTTTTCAGGCGTTATGTTTGTTTGCCTCATCATAACTCCTCCTCCCTTTCCACCGCTAAAAGGAAGTTGCTGCAGCAAGTTGGGGGAATATCTCTTCCCTCAGATACCGAAGAAGAGCAGCTCTATCATATATTATATCATATAAGGGTATCGGTAGAGCTAGTGTTCCGATACCGTGATTCTCGCCAAAATATGTTACCATGCCGTTGTTCATAGCTTTGGCAAGCCACAAAATCGCCTACCTCTGTCACCAGGCTCTCAGAGCCTCGATTATGGCTTTATTGAATTTCGGCAGGTCAGCCGGTTTACGCGAGGTAATAATATTCCCATCTTGAACCACTGGTTCATCAACCCAGTCGGCGCCGGCATTCTTCAGGTCTACTGCTATGGAGGGCCAGGAGGTAACCCGGCGTCCCCTAACTATGTCGGCTGAGATAAGGAGCTGTGGTCCATGGCAAATAGCCGCCACCACCTTACCCAAATCGTGTGCCTTCCTTACCAGATCAATCATAGATTGATGCAGACGCATCTTGTCAGGGGCATAGCCACCAAGGACGATAATGGCATCAAAATCCTCAGCACTGACCTGATCGGCAGCAATATTGACCTTAATTGTTGCCTTGCCTCTCTTACCCCAGTAGATTTCCTGAGAACCACTGCCCACCACTACCACTCTAGCACCAGCATCCTTCATTGCCCTGTGGGGTTCGACAAATTCAGAATCTTCAAAACCCTCTTCGGCCAAGATAGCAATCCGCTTCCCGTCTAGCATGTTTTTGTTCCTCCCTCTCTGACTTTCAGTGTGCGTCCCCTTTTGATTTGAAGCACAGGCTGCATAAGTATTCACCCATCTTGAGTCGGCAGTAAGCACACACTCTTGATTGCGGTTTCCACTGAGGTAAGGGCTTGGATAGTCAATTCCGCCAGCGTCGGACGTTCGAACGCTTCGAGCACCACGATTACATCGGGGGGGCCTTCGAGCAAGTCTGTCATCATCACGCCCGGCATGCCTTCTAGAGCTTTAGCTACCTGCTCAGACTTCCCATCCGCAATATCCAGGAGTACATAAGCCCTGGCACTCATCGCTTGCCATCTTTTCACATCTCCATGATAGAGAGCCAGGGATGAAGAAGTCATAAAAGCAAGAGAAAAAAGGTTGCAAAGTTATAACATTATGAGTCCAGTCTCTGCATGAGGTCTGAAATCTCACTAGAAACTTTGATGAGAGTCCCCCAAGCTGTTCAGGGGGAGGGCTGGTCCATGATGTAGCCTGCTTTGGGGATGGTGCGAATCAGCTTTGGGTTGCCGGGATCCCTTTCCAGCTTATATCTCAGCCGACTGATCCACGTTCTGAGGATCTGGACATCGCTACGGTATTCAGGTCCCCACACCCGGGTGAGAAGCTCCTCATAGAGCATGAGGCGACCAATGTTGTGGGCCAGCTCACTGAGCAAAAGCCACTC
>CAZNKW010000085.1:2973-5484 GCA_964573655.1 uncultured Dehalococcoidia bacterium | reverse complement strand
CCGTACTTCTCCCTGAGGACTGTCTTCAACACCTTCCCCACGGCGTTGCGGGGCAGGGTATCCACGAAGTCGACCGACTTAGGCTTCTTATAGCTAGCTAGATGTCCTTTGCAGAACTCCACCACCTCCTCCTCGGTCAACTTTTCCCCCGCCTTGCAGACCACTACAGCCTTGACGGATTCACCCCACTCCTCATCGTGAACCCCAATAACAGCGCACTCCTGTATCTTGGGATGCTTGCCCAGAACCTCTTCTACCTCGGCTGGGTAGATATTCTCCCCTCCACTGATGATCATGTCCTTCTTTCGGTCTACGACGTAAATGAACCCTTCCTCATCCTGTCTGACCAGATCAGTGGAGTGAAACCATCCGCCCCTCATAGCTCGGGCAGTAGCCTCAGGGTCCTTGTAGTATTCTTTCATCACTGTCGGTCCTCGATAGACCGCTTCACCGACTGCCCCCAGGGGGACGTCATTGTCGTTCTCGTCAACGGCTCGTACCTCGACAAAGGGAAGAGCTTTGCCCACAGACGTTTCTCGCCCCTTTGCTTCGCTGGGCCGAAGTACAGAGACAACCGGGCTCATCTCGGTCTGCCCGAAAGCATCGAAGATCTTGACCTTGGGGAAGTGCTTCATGATCTGTCTCCGCATCTCCATAGGCAGGATGGCTGCTCCTGATATCCAAATTCGGAGGGAACTGGCATCGTATTTCTCCAGATCAGGCAGTTGCAGGAGGAAAAAACTCATCACCGGCACCATAAGGATGGCATTGATTTTTTCGTCTTCAATGGTCTGCATGATGTAGGCTGGATTGAAGACCTCTGCCGGTAGGACGATAGTGGCACCCAGGAAAAAACCCAACTGGCAGAAACCGAAGGCCGCCAGATGAAATATTGGCGGAGGGGAAAAACCCCTGAAACTGGAAAGGCCAGACATCCCCGGTTCATCTTGCACAAACATAACTGTCAGCATCCACACCACCATGGCATTCTTGTGGGTCAAAACGGCACCCTTAGACCTGCCGGTGGTACCAGCGGTGTACATGATGAACGCCGGGTCGTCTTCTTCAACGAGAATAAGCGGTTCGTTGTCTGGATACTTCGCAATCCAGGATTCGTAATGGAGCATTTTCTTCACCGGCTTGTCGCTGATGGAAATATAATTCTTTACCTGAGGAAGGTCTTTTTGAATGCTCTTTACAATGGGCACCAGAGCCTCCCCTGCTATGAGCGCCTCAGCATCGGAGTGATTTATGATGTATTTCAACTCATCTACATGGAGGCGGAAGTTGAGGGGTACCGCCACTGCACCGATCTTGGCTAGGGCGAAGTAGGCTTCCAAGAACTGGTTGCAGTTAAAGGACAATATGGCAACCTTGGTACCCTTCCTGATGCCGAGATCCAACAGGGCGTGAGCCAGTCGGTTGATGCGAGCATTGAACTGCCTGTAGGTCAGGCGCATCTCTCCGTACACCAGAGCCTCTTTGTTCGGAAATTTACGACTGTTACAAGCTATCATTTCCCCGAGAAGGAGCCTCCTCCCCAGGGCTTCCTGGATCGATTGCCTGTCTTCCATGTTTGTCCTCCTTTTCGTGATTCAGCTCACGAGCGAGAGGGTTGGATGATTATGTTTGGATTGCAGATATCGTTACTTACAGTATTCAGCTAAAGACCTTTTGACTTCTTGTCTGTAGTATAGGTATTTCGAGGGTTTATTGCAAGCATCTTGATTTGAGTCGTTTATTAACACTTGTAGGGACTCCGATTTATCGGAGTCCCTACATCAAATTTGATAGGAGTTGCCAAACGACCCCTTGGTTTGCTGGATGAGCCAGAAGAATCCACACGGATACAGAGTGGGTCAAACGCACCTCGCATCCCCATCACAGAATTTGCAGAATCCACTGCAAAGCACTACAATCGCAATAGTCGGGGGTCCTCATAGTGATTCCTTGACTGCAATAATCAGGGCACAAAGGGCATCAAGTCAAGGTTTTGAAATAGGGTTTTTCTCCTCCTCAGATACGCTGAATCCAATTTGCAGTTTCTGGGGATTGGGGCATGACCCTCTCTTTCAAATCTGCTCTGCCCTCAAGTCCCTGCATGATCTAGAAGGACGAAAGGAGGTCAGCAAAGATGGGAGAGAGACTGAAGGGCAAAGTTGCCGTAGTCACTGGTGCTGGGCGAGGCCTCGGCAGGGCTGAGGCTCTCTTGCTGGCTGAGGAGGGTGCCAAGGTGGTGGTGAACGACTTGGGCACTGGTCCCGATGGTGCAGGTGCGGCTGCTTCGCCAGCCGATAAGGTAGTCAAGGAGATTATGGGCCGGGGTGGAGAAGCAGTTGCCAACTACGACAGCGTAGCTACCCCGGAAGGCGGAGAGAACATCATCAAGACCGCGCTGGATACCTTCGGCAGATTGGATATCTTAGTCAATAATGCCGGTGTTCTCCGTGATCGGATGATCTTCAACATGACCCCTGAGGAATGGGACATGGTTATCAAGACGCATCTCTA
>CAZNKW010000085.1:0-2873 GCA_964573655.1 uncultured Dehalococcoidia bacterium | reverse complement strand
GAGCTGTCGGCTGTTGTGCCCAGCACGCTAGCCGCCGGGCTGGTGAACCCCGCCCCGCCAGAGCCACCCAAATAGTAGATACGTGTAGAACAGCAAGTGGAAGGGGAAATAGCTAGTGTGTCAAGAGACCTGATCACTTCCTCGACGGCTAGGAAGACGATATATAATCTTTGTCATATTGGGAACTAGTGCGCTAAGCTAGGATTTGAGCTTTTTGTAACAGAGGTGTCTTTTTATATGATGACTGTCAACAGAGGCAAAAGGAGGGTGGAACGATGGCTGTAATCAGTGGTGCAGAAGCTCTGGTGCGCTATCTCATTGAAGAAGGTGTGCAGTATGTTTTCGGCGTTCCGGGCGACCAATGTAACCCCATCACCGATGCTATCTATCGCTTGGGGCCTAAGGCTGGGCTGAGGTTCGTCACCACACGCCACGAACAGGCAGCGGCTCACATGGCCGATGCCTGGGCGCGGGTAACTGGTCAGCCAGGGGTTTGCCTTGGTACAGTAGGACCGGGCGTGGCTGACCTGGTGCCTGGCGTCTACCCGGCCTGGGCTGACTCAGTCCCTATGGTTGTCCTGGGAGCGCAGACCCAGACCTGGCGGTGCTATCCTGAGCATGGTTCTATGCAAGCCCTAGACCAGATTTCCTTGATGACACCCATCACCAAATGGCGGGCTCTGGTGAACGATGTGAGGCGAATGACCCACCTGGTACAAAGGGCATTCCGCGCCGCCACATCTGGCCGCCCAGGCCCCGTGTACCTTGACCTGCCCAATAACGTACTTTGTGACAAGATGGATACGGAGGTGTACCCAATCTTATCACCGCAGCGCTATCGCGCCACAACACCAGCGGTGGCCGATACGTCTCTTATTGACCAAGCAGCAGAGATGCTGGCTCAGGCCGAGTGGCCGCTCATTCACACCGGCGGGGGAGTCCTTCGGGCTGAGGCTTGGGCAGAAGTAGTGGAGATGGCTGAATACCTGTCGGCAGCAGTGACCACAAGCATCGGCGGACGGGGGGCTATCCCCGAGGACCATCCCTTGTGTCTCATCCCCTCTTCTTTTGGGGCACTAAAAGCTCAGGCAGCGGCTGATGTAGTACTCTTGGTAGGAGGTCGCCTTGGGGAGATAGACTTCTGGGGACGCCCACCGTTGTGGGGAGAGGTTAACATGCAGCGCTTCATACAGGTTGATATAGACCCCCAGAACATCGGCTTGAACCGCCCAATAGACCTGGCCCTGGTAGGGGATGCCAAAAGGACTCTGCGTGCCCTGCTGGAGGCCATCAAAGTCAGGACAGGGCCCAAGCCAGAGAACCCGCAGTTTGACGACGCCAGGCAGGCCCAGCAGGACTGGGTGAACAGCTGGGAGGAAGGAGCACATTCCGATGAGGTACCCATCCACCCCCTGCGTCTTATGCGCCAAGTGCGCCAGTTCTTCCCCCGGGAGGCGATCTATGCTCAGGACGGGGGCAACACACCAGTGTGGTCCTTTTACCAGAACCGCATCTACGAGCCCCGCTCTTTCCTCTGGGCTGCTGATTCCGGACATCTAGGGTCAGGCGTGCCCTACGCTGTAGCAGCCAAGTTAGCTCGGCCTGACCTCCCTGTCTACTGCGTCACCGGCGATGGTTCCTTCGGCTTCAACGCTATGGAGATGGAGACAGCGCGACGAGAGGGCGCGCCGATTGTAGTCATTATTGTCAATGACCGGGCTTGGGGAATGATCAAAGCAACACAGAAGCTGAGCTACAAGGAACGCTATATTGGCGTGGACTTCAGTGATGCTCGATACGACAAACTAGCCGAGGCCTTAGGCTGCTACGGTGAGAGGGTCACCAAACCTTCCCAGATTCGTCCCGCCTTGCAGCGAGCGGTGGACTCCGGGTTGCCAGCGGTGCTGGATGTAATTGTTAACGCAGATGTGCACCTGACAGCACCGGGCGCTGTGCTGCTGGATAGCCTCTGGATGGAAGGCTGCAATATGGAAGGAGTATCATAAAGGTAGATATATCCTACGGGCCAGTAGAATGGATGTATTACTCTGGAGTCAGCTATGCTCTGAAAGGCAACGCTCTTATCTCCTGACTCCTGGATATTACCACGCATTATGAAAGTCATGAAAGCACTGCAATTCTCGGTATCAGTTCCACAGTTTGCAGCATTGAAGGTCTTGGGTAGCATAAACAGAAGACTCTACTATGATGGCCCCCTAGCCACAATACGGCTGGTTGACGTTCCGGAGCCAACACTACCCTCCTCTGATTGGGTAAAGCTCAGGACATTAACGTGCGGAGTTTGTGGAACCGATGTCAACATCATTTTCCTGAAGGAATCCCTGACAGCAACACCCTTTATCTCGTTTCCATGCACCCTGGGTCATGAGCTTAGCGGTGAGATTATAGAGGTCGGAAGCAATGTTGATGGCATAGAAGTAGGAGATGTTGTTACTGTTGCCCCTCCTTTGAGCTGTTCCATAAGGGGGATTGAGCCTGAATGTAGAAGTTGCCGAATGGGTAGACCAGCCAATTGTGAAAACTTTGCCCAGGGCAATCTTTCCCCAGGGATGTATGTTGGTCTATGCCGCGACATAGGCGGAGGCTTTGCACCGTATCTGGTAGCCCACAAGAATCAGATTTTCAAATTACCAGCCCAGGTGTCTCACCGAGAAGGTGCCATGATAGAACCCCTTGCCGTAGCCCTTCAGGCAGTGCTGGATAATAGGCCTGACAAAGACGACCAGGTCCTTGTCATAGGGGCTGGGGTGATAGGTAACCTTATTGTCCAATCAATACGCGCCCTCGAGATAGACTGCTCTGTTACAGTGGCGGAGCCCTCGCTATTCCATGCGGAGTTGGCATCCAAAGCG
>CAZNKW010000084.1:0-5501 GCA_964573655.1 uncultured Dehalococcoidia bacterium | reverse complement strand
GAGCGTTTCCTCAAAAGGGGTGTAAAACTCTTGAATTGTCCCTGCCCAACCCCGCTCACCACGGGCTATCTCATCCAATTGCTCCTCCATCTGGGCGGTGAACCCTATATCAACGATTTGGGGGAAATGCTCCACCAGCGAGTCATTGACCACAAAGCCAAGGTCCAAAGGATGAAACCGGCCATTTTCCCTTTCCACATAACCCCGCTGTCGAAGGGTGGAGATAATAGGGGCATAGGTACTGGGGCGTCCGATGCCTTTTTCCTCCAGTGCCCTTACCAGGGTGGCTTCATTATAGCGGGGCGGTGGTTCAGTGAAGTGCTGCTGCGGAAAGAGGTCCGAAAGCTGCAGCTCCTCCCCATCGGCTAGTGGGGGTAGAGGGGCTTTATCCTTTTCCTCTTCCTCTGCTTCGTCCTTCCCCTCACTGTAGAGGATAAGGAAACCGGGGAAATGCAATACCGAGCCTGCAGCCTTTAGGAGGTAGACTTTTCCCTCTTGAGGCTCCTTTGCTTCTATATCCACCGCAGTAACATCAAATAAGGCGGCTGCCATCTGACTTGCCACCATCCGCTTCCAGACAAGCTCATAGAGCTTCGCTTGCTCAGGGGTGAGATAGGGCTTGATAAGGCTGGGTTCACGCTCCACTCTTGTGGGGCGGATAGCTTCATGGGCTTCCTGAGCACCTTTAGCTTTTTTGGTGAATAATCGGGGGTGAGAGGGGAGGAACTCCGCTCCATATTTCTCGGATATGTAGTGGCGAGTCTCTTTTAAGGCTGACTCAGCTACCCTGGTGGAATCGGTGCGCATATAGGTGATGAGTCCGACTACACCCTCATCCCCAATAGGCAAGCCCTCATAAAGTTGTTGGGCAATGCTCATCGTGCGCTGGGCAGTAAACCTCAGCTTGCGCCAAGCCTCCTGTTGCAGGGTGCTGGTGATAAAGGGCGGGGCGGGTTGGCGAGTTAACCTTTTTTGGCTTATTGAAACAACAAGGTAGGAGGCTTCCTTTAACTGATTGGCAATCGGCTCCGCTTCCTCTTGACAACGAATCTCCAGTTTTTCCTCCCTGCCTTTGATTCCGACAAGCTTAGCTCTAAAGCTAGCCGCCCTCTTATCTAGCTTGGCTAGTTCAACTTCAATCGTCCAATACTCCTGAGGAACAAAATTCTGGATTGCCCGCTCCCGTTCCACAATCATCCTCAAGGCTACTGACTGAACCCTCCCGGCAGAAAGCCCCCTTCTTACCTTTCGCCACAATAAGGGGCTGATTTTATAGCCAACTAATCGATCTAGGACTCTTCTAGCTTGTTGAGCATCAACCAAGTCCATATCGATCTGGCGGGGATGGCGGAAGGCTTCCTTAACTGCCTTCTCAGTTATCTCATGAAAGACTACCCGATGCTTCGGCACTTTCTCCAGTTTAGCTGCCTCAATTAAATGCCAGGAGATGGCCTCCCCCTCTCGGTCAGGGTCGGTAGCCAGATATACTGCTGACGCCTCCTGTGAGGCTTTCTTCAGTTCCTGCACTACTTTCCTTTTTCCTGTGGGAATCACATACCTTGGGGCAAATCCATTTTCCACGTCTACCCCTAATTCCTTCAAGGGTAAGTCTCGCACATGACCCAGGGATGCTTTAACATTATAGCGGCTTCCCAGGATTCTACTCAGGGTCCTTGCTTTAGCAGGGGATTCGACGATGACTAATTCCTTCGCCATCTTCTTTCCACTATTCAGGCAAGCACATAGTTCATGCCACCTACTTGCTTCGCCAGCCCCTTCAATTCCAGCATTGCCAGGGTGCTGGTCACTGTAGCTATAGGAAGACCACTTTGACGACAAAGGTCATCAATATGAGTTGCCTCTTTAGAGAGGTGGCCTAGTAGTTGAGACTCAGTATCAGTAGCAGTGACAAGCTCTTTCATCTCCAACTGCTGAGCCACCATAGTTAAATTCAGTTCCTCCAAGATATCGGCGCAATGGCAAACTAGTTTTGCCCCCTCTTGAATAAGGCGATTGGTGCCCTTGCTGACCGGGGAAAAGACACTCCCAGGAATAGCAAAGACTTCTCGGTTCTGTTCTACTGCCCAGTGGGCAGTCAGTAGGGCACCACTTCTTTCTCCAGCCTCTACCACCAAGACCCCTAAGCTCATGCCGCTCATAATGCGATTGCGCTGGGGAAAATGTTCCGCTTTTGGCCTAGTACCCAAAGGGAACTCGCTAATCAGGGCACCCTGTTCCATAATCTGCTGAGCCAAGGCTACATGGTCACTGGGATAAACTATATCCAGTCCACAGCCAGCTACGGCAATAGTTCGCCCTCCAGCCTGCAAAGCTGCCCTGTGGGCTATAGAGTCAATGCCCTTTGCCAGCCCGCTGATGATAGTGATCCTATTGCGAGCTAAATCAGCCACAACTTCCTCGGCCACTTGTCGCCCGTAGATAGAGGCACGCCGCGTGCCGACCACAGCGATAGCCCACTCATCTTCAGGTATAAGCGTTCCCCTGACATAGAGCAATGGCGGATAGTCATATATTTCCTTAAGTCGCGGAGGATAAGCGGGGTCCTCTCCAGTGATTACCTTTACTCTGTACCGCTCCAGTTTCTCTAGCTCAGTATCAAGAGATATTCGACTGCGTAGGGCCAGGATTGTCTCTATTGATTTAGCGTCCAGACCTGCTGACCTTAGCTCATCTGCAGAGGCATACCACGCCTTTTCCAAATCCCCAAAGTAAGCACTAAGGAAGGAAAGCTTTATCCGACCAATTCCAGGAATAAGGCTGAAGCCTACCCAATATTTTACCCCATTCAAGTCCATATCATTAGATAAACTTTAACCATGAGCATAAATTTGTTTCAGTCTGGCAAGGTAATCTTTGTTTTGTGCCTCCCACTTCTTGAGTAGTTGGTAGCCCTCACGCCTGATACGGAAGTCCTCAAATTTGCCTCTAAGGAGCATCTTAAACGCATTGACTCGGGAGTAGAACCTTTCTAGAGCTTGAAAGGTTTGTTTTTGCATCTCGTGAGGTGATAGATTGTCGGGCCAGTGGACTACATGGCAGCCGTCGAATAGCTTCCAGTCTGACGGGTAAATCTGGGCTAGAAAACGGCCAGCATCTTTTATAGCATTATACAGCCTGCTGCCAGTAATCGGGGTTAGTATAGTCAATTGAAGGGTGTCTAGCCCCAACTTATTGTAGATATCAGAGTATCCTTCTGATATGAACATTCCGTGGACCTTGATGCCATATTTGTGTAACACTCTTATGCAATTTGTGATATCCTCTGGGGTTTGTTTTTTCCCGTATTGTTTTAATGTTTCCGGGTTCATAGATTCAAAGCCAATGCACAATCGGCAACAACCTGCTTTGGCCATTAATCCCACCAACTCCTCGTCTTTGGCTATGCCCACGCCAGTCTCTGCTGTCCACTTCGGGGTTATCCCACGTTCAATCATCAGATTCAGTAGTTCCCTTGTTACCTTCTTATTGACAGCAAAATTGTCGTCGCAGAAGAAGACGTGTTTGTGCTTAAACCGGGACAGCTCCTGAATTATACTCTCAGCACTTCGAAGCCTGTATCTTCGCCCAAACATAGGAGTAACAGAGCAAAAGGTGCAATCATTAGGGCAACCCCTAGAGGTAGACACCGGTGTAATAGGTAGACTTTTCAGTCCATCTATTAGAGAAAAGTCAGGAAAGGGCAAATCATCGAGGTTTTCCACCGGCCTGCCTGGTATAATCTTATCTCCCCCATTTTTGACCAAGTCGGAGATTACTAACTCCCCTTCTCCGGTTACCACATGGTCTGCGTACTGAGCTGCCTCCTCTGGCATGAAGGTAGCATGGGATCCCCCGATAATAACCTTCCCCATCGAGTTAAGCACTTTAAAATCCTGGGCTATTTCATAACCGCGA
Source organism: uncultured Dehalococcoidia bacterium (assembly GCA_964573655.1). GTDB lineage: Bacteria > Chloroflexota > Dehalococcoidia > UBA2247 > RBG-13-53-26 > CAYWDP01. The sequence goes on along the minus strand of CAZNKW010000084.1, from coordinate 1,586 downwards.
GGAGCGGTAGACGTCATAATCGAAATGCCTAAAACATCTGAACCTTCGAGCTGAGAGTAATCAAGTTTTCTAAGGTTTTCATTATAGATGGTAACATCATGACCTTCGTTTTTAAGTATGGTGCCAAGGTAAAGTGGGCCCAGTAAAGGCAGCCGGTTAATAACGGTACTGTAAAAATTATAAAAAGGGGTTTTGGGCTCTACAAGGGAAATTTTCATCAGTTCACACTCTCCTGTTGTTTTCTCCTCAGACTCTAGTTTCTAGAGTAGCTATTTTATCATAATAAGATATAGAATCAAACACCCCCTTTGGCTAGGTAAGCAGGACGAAGAAACGGAGAGGGTGGGATTCGAACCCACGGTCGCTTGAGGCGACACGCGCTCTCCAGGCGCGCCTGATCGTCCACTCCAGCACCTCTCCCCGGAGAGGGTGGGATTCGAACCCACGCTCCGATATAATCGGAGTCCGCTTTTCGAGAGCGGCACCATAAGCCTCTCGGTCACCTCTCCTAGCCCTAATTCTACCTAGGGACAGTCCCATCGTCAAACTAAGCCTACCTGATAATTGAATATAGACAGCAAAGTGCCACTACTATAGCACATGCCGCAAGTTGTGAGGGCCTAGTTCCACCATAGTGAGGATTAGGATAGAGGTGAGGGCAGCACCGATGAGAGCAGGGATATAACGGTGAACCTTCCCTGACATGATAGCGAAGATCACAATGGCCGGGATTTGCTCTATGTTCATCGATTTTTAGCTCAGCTTATCTTCAAACTAGCTTCTTGGGATAGCAGGCGGTGAGCGCTCACCAAAAAGCCTGCCAATATCCAGGGTACCGGTGAAACAATATAATAGTAGGTATCTATACTCACTAGCGGTACTCCAATAGGCGCGCTTTCCACCATACCAGCGATAAACGTGCCTAAGCAGGCAAGCAAGGCGCCGATGCCAAATCCATACCAGGGATGCTTTCGAGGAGACCTGATAATATCTAAAGCAATCTTGAAACCTATGACCAAGAAAGAGACAAAAGCTAATACCCCCAGGATGCCGGTATTAGCATAAAGTTCAAGATAGGCATTATGAACGGCGGTAGGGTGAGTAATAACCTTACTTCCATGATAAGCCAAGGCCCAGCAGCCTAGACCAAGACCAGAAAGAGGAGAATCCCCTAGCATACTGATAGTTTTCTCCCAGCGAGGTATCCTTCCCTCGACACTATCCCAAGAAACAAGGCGAGGCAAAGATTCATCTATCAAAAAAAACAACTCAACGTAAAAGAACAAGCAGAGAAGGCCACTGGCTACCCTTACTGCAGTGCTTCTGCCAAATATAGCCATTCCAGTGGAGATAGCGGCACCAATAAGCAGAGACAGGGCTAAGCCATGGAATTGACCTATCACAAAATTGGGCTGGATGGATGGGTGAGGTAACTCAACAAAGGAAAGGAGACTTACCACTAGCAGAGACAAGGAACCCAGAAAGAGTAACCCCTTCATAAGACTAGCTAGATGAAGGTAGTTGACCCACGAATAATAGAAGAAGGAGATAGCCAGTATACATTGGAAGGCTCCCAGGCTAAGGCT
>CAZNKW010000083.1:0-5523 GCA_964573655.1 uncultured Dehalococcoidia bacterium | reverse complement strand
GACAATTTGTCATAGCCAGTGATTTCCTGGAACCTTGGCCGCTTAAGGGTATCGAGGCTTATATTTACCCGATGCAGTCCGGCCTCTTTAAGCTGGGCAGCTTGATGCTTCAGCAATACCCCATTGGTAGTCAAGGAGAGGTCATCAATCCCCTCAATTTGAGATAGCATCCTTATCAGGTTGACCAGCCCCGCTCTGGCTAAAGGTTCTCCACCGCTGAGCCTCACCTTATTGATGCCCATCTCCACTGCCACTCGAACTACCATCTCGATCTCCTCGTAGCTAAGGAGAGCAGAGCGAGGCATCAGAGGAATGCCCTCGGGGGGCATACAATAGATACAGCGCAGGTTACAGCGGTCAGTAACCGAGATACGCAAGTAACTTATGGGACGCTGAAAGGAGTCAGAAATACCACTCATAGTATAAATCCCCTTGCTGATCAGGAATCTGAGGATACCCTCTGATCAAGCTCTCTTCTTTATAGGGAACTGCGCCTCTGTTATTAGCTCATCCTCCGGGGTAACCATGGGGTCATTATGGAAGATGTTGATGGGCGGGCCGGCAACTATGTATCCATTTTCCATAATCCACTGCACCATCCTCTGGAAAGTTTCACCTACTTTGCCATACGACCCCTTATGAATAGCATAGGCTACTTCCATTGGTTCGGTCTTCTTAATCCTTACTTCACCACTCTTGGCCATTTTTAACAGTTCCCTAGGCACCTTTATGGCTTTTAATTTCTCCTTAAGTTCCTCAAACTCTTGTTCTTGCACTGTCTTCACTCCTATGCCGGTTTTCTAGTTTCCACCCACAGGTATTCCAAAAACTGAAGTGCCTTTTGGGCTGCCTTGCCTCTATGGCTTACTCGATTCTTCTCCTCTAGAGAGAGCTCAGCCATCGTCTTATCTAGCTCTGGCAGATAGAAGACAGGGTCATAGCCAAAACCTTGATCACCCTTAGGTTCGAAGGCGATAACTCCACTACACTCACCCTCACATAGCCCGACTAGTCTTGAACTCAAAGCAATAGCTATGACGCATCTAAAACGAGCAGAGCGTTTCTCCCAAGGCACCCCCTGGAGACGAGATAAAAGGAGCGTAATCTTTTCCTTATCAGAAGCACCCTTACCACCATAGCGAGCAGATAATGAGCCAGGCCCACCACCTAAAGCATCTACCTCAAGCCCAGAGTCATCAGCTATCACCAGGAATTGATTACCAGTGGCGTAGGCAATGGCTTTAAGCCGGGCATTCTCCTCCAGAGTATGCTCGGTTTCGCCTACCTCCATATTTATGCCCTCCTCGGCCAGGGTGGTTAGCTGAAAAGGAACACCCTGGAAAAGCGAGGAATACTCTCGCACCTTACCCGGATTTCTGGTAGCTAAGAGAAGCTTGGGGCTCACAGGTCCACAAATCTTTCCTCTAGCTTCTTCATCACCTGCGGCATAGTAGTGTATTCCATCTCCTCCAGGGGAAGGCGATGAGGCTCGAAGGGACCATGTCGCCGCAGGTACTCCGCAGCCTGATTTGCCCACCGGCGTGGCTCGTCAAAGGCCGGGTCATCAAACATGTCTCGAGGCCCTACCAGCATACCACTGGAAAGCTGGAAACCCAAAGAAATCACCCTGGGGGGACCATCAAAGCGAGAGGGATTGGCCTGCTTTTGAGCCACAGGCATAAGAGGACCATGATGCGAGCCACGCATCCAGCCCTGCACCAACTGGGGCATAGTAAAAGGTTCAAGGATCTCACCTACCGCAGGAAATTGCCCCTGAGACCTCACAATACAGACCGGGTCATCCTTTCCCACATATCTACCGGCGATTAATGCCAGACGCTGCGTGGAAGAAACAGACGCTATATCACCCGTTTCCCGGTGATAAACTGCCTTAACTGCATAGTGTGATGGAGCCCCTAGAAAGACCAACATGTCGTATAACTCATCAGGGGCGTTGAAGGTAATCTTCTTATGCTCCTTAACATCGTGCACCTCGAAGGAGAAACCTGAATGCATATTAGGAGCAATGACCAATCCAATAGTATTAAAGGGGTCAGCAAACATTTTATAAAGGGGCATGTTCCATGCCCCGGCTGAGGTTTTATCCGCCATAAATATTATCACGGTTTCCGCCTGGCGCTCCTCAAATTGCATTTCAGCTACCCCGGGACCCATCCCTTTAACATTGCCCGAGAAAGCATCGGCCAGAAGGTCCTGCCCTGCTCCATGAAGTTTCAACTTTCTGGCAATGGTGGTGCCTTCTATGAAAGTATCCCAGGCAAGCTTATGGATTCGCTCATTATCCACCCCTTGCTGATGGGTCATAATCAGCTCCAAGTCATCACCGCAATTGGTAACATGAAAGTCCATAAGCAATCTGTCCTTTTTAGCCGCCTGTAAACATTCCCTGGCTTTATTTAGAATATCAGGATGGGAACTGGAGTGACCAACATAGCCACCGATGTCCGCCTTAATCACACTCAGAGTAATTCTCATCTCTCCTCCTTATATAAAGATTGAGCTACGTGCTAGTATTCGATTCCTCTTCGAGCTGATATCCCCTTTTCATAAGGATGCTTGATTTCCTTCATCTCTGTTACCAAATCAGCCAGCTCAATAAGCTTTTCATCGGCGTAGCGCCCGGTGAGGATAAGCTCCACCTTCTTCGGCTTCTGCTTAATCAACTCAATGACATCCTTTACATCCACCAGATTCCAAGCTGCGGCGATGTTCACCTCGTCCAGCACCACCAGGTCGTATTCACCACTGAGCACTGCCCTTCGAGCTTCCTCTAGCGCTTGCCTCGCCTGCTCCCTTTCCTCCGGTTTAATATCTGCCGGATCAACAAAACCTTCCTGCCCAAATCTAGCGAAGCTGATATTTGGCAGTTGAGATAGAGCCTTCTGCTCACCGTAGGGGTAACCACCTTTCATAAAGTAGACAATATGAGCTCGCAAACCATGCCCTAAGGCTCGCAGCACCACTCCCAGCGCTGCTGAAGTCTTGCCTTTGCCATTGCCGGTAAAGATCTCTACAAGCCCCGTCATAGAGCTAACCAAAGCTTACCAATAGTACCTTCTCCTGTCAAGGAAGAAGCAAAGAGGGCCACCGGGTCTCCGGTAGCCCTCTGTCTATGTCGTCGTGGGTCTAATTCTTAAGGCTTTCTAGAAATCTGGCGACGCAAGCCAAGCGGCCGACGCGCATAGGATGGTGTTTCTAGTTCGGTCTCATCTAAACCCTTGATAAGACGGCGAAACTCTTCATCCCTCCGTGCTGCCTCTACTGCTTCGGTAGAGGTAAAACCCGTAGCCACCAGGGTGATCCTCACCGCGTTATTCATACTAGGATCAAAGGTTACCCCAAAAATAATATTGGCTTCAGGGTCTACAGCCTGCTTAATGACCTCTGCTGCTTGGCTCACTTCAGAGAGGGTGAGATTAGCTGCCCCGGTGACAACGTACAGGACACCCTTTGACCCTTCAATAGATACCTCCAGTAAGGGGCTGGCAATAGCTGATTGAGCAGCTTCCACGCATCGGTTCGGACCAGTGCTGTGACCAATGGATAGCCAGGCTGGACCTGCTTCTTTCATAACGGACCTTACATCAGCGAAATCAAGGTTTATTAGTCCAGGTGAAACAATGACTTCGCTAATAGCCCGAACCCCCGTCATCAGCACCTCGTCTGCCATCTTGAAAGCATTATCAACTGTTTCTTTCTCCCCTGCGAGGGGCAGTAGACGTTCGTTAGGGATGACAATTACAGAATCCAACTTCTCCATGAGCTGGCTAATACCATCATAAGCTACCTGCGCCCGCCGCACCCCCTCAAAGTTAAAGGGTCTGGTAACTATAGCAATGGTAAGAGCCCCACTCTCCCTAGCTAGCTCAGCGATGACGGGACAAGCGCCTGTGCCTGTGCCTCCCCCCATGCCAGTAGCTATAAAGACCATATCAGTGCCACTTATGAGCTGGCGTAGCTCCTCCCGGCTCTCCTCCGCTGCCCTTCGACCCTTCACCGGGTCACCACCTGAGCCTAAACCACCGGTTGTCTTCTCCCCAATTTGAACCCGAATCGGGGCCTCGTTCAGCATTAAATGCTGGACATCAGTGTTTACCGCAATAAATTCCACCCCTTGAATTCCTGCCCCCACCATGCGGTTAAGGGCATTACAGCCTCCTCCCCCCACTCCTATGGCTTTAATCCTACATGGTGTATGTACCAACATGGTCTTTGCCATATTTTTCGCCCTCCTCTGTCAATGATTTTTCACTATCTCTCAAGCATGTTAAAGCATAATCCTCAGAGGCAGCCCAAGACTACGCATTATAGAAGAGAAACCTCCTCCCCCACCGACTGAGATGATACGTTCGTCTTTCAGCCCCGCTCCCCAAAGCAAAAGACCCATACTGGCAGCATAAGCCGGATCATTCAGACCTGCTTCAGCTCCCAGTGCACCTTCAGGTTTCCCCACTCGCACTTTAATCCCCAGCGCCTCCTGGGCAAACTCCTCTATACCAGCCAATTTTGCCATGCCACCAGTCAGCACCATAGAAGTCGGCGTATACCCAGCCGGCAGCTCTAAGAGAACCATCCTCAAGATTTCCTCCATCCTGGCTCTAATGATATAGCACAGCTCCTCACGAGAAACTTTATAACCTTCCTTTTCCACCCGAACCTCGCCTTGAGAAGACAGACCTCCATCTTCTATCTTGAGCCTCTCTGCTACATTAAAGGGGAGGCCCAAACCAGCAGCTATGTCTTTGGATACTTGACTGCCTCCTATAGGTAATACTGAGGTGTGCCAAAGACTTCCTTCTCTAAATACTGCGATATCCGTAGTACCTCCACCAATATCAGCTAAAACAACCCCTGCCTCCTTATCTTCTGGCGTTAGCACCGCCTCGCTAGCAGCTATGTGATTGACTATCATACCCCCTACCGACACACCAGCCTGCCGCACGCAAGTCTCTAAGTTCCGAAGATAAGCCTCTCCAGCCGTAATAATATGAGCCTCTACATCCAGTCGAAAGCCGTGCATCCCCACTGGATTCTTGATACTTATGCCATCCAGGAAGTATTGCCTTAGAATGGGGGGAAGCATTCTTCGGTCTTGAGGGAAGTTGAGCTTTTGCACAGCTATAACACCTCGTCTAAGGGCAGCGGAGGTGACCAGATGCTTGGGATGATCGATAGTTACTGGCACCCGATTATTAAGAGACCTGATGTGCCTTCCGCTAAAGCCTATCCAGGCCCGCTCCACTTTCGGTGCAGTGTACTCTGCCTTTGTCACCGACTCTTTAATTGCTTGCGTGGCCTGAGAGAGATCAGCGATGACCCCCTTTTCTACCCCCACAGAAGGAACAACGCCTACTCCAATAACCTTAGTAATATTCTTTTCCCTTACACTAGCGACTAAGGCACAAATCTTAGTGCTACCTATATCGATACAACAAATATTGCCAACCGCCATTTCCCCTCCTTTTTCAAAAGACTTAGCCTATTTTACAACCCATATTTACT
>CAZNKW010000082.1:0-5531 GCA_964573655.1 uncultured Dehalococcoidia bacterium | reverse complement strand
CACTGGAAGAGGCGGACACGGACAGAGGCCTTCAACGTCCTGGACGATAAGATGAGAGTTGCCGGAACAGTGGCCCTGCACGATAGGATTCTGGAGATTGTGAACGAGTTTGGGATTGACTATTTCAGAAAGGGTTTGAAGGAGATCATTGAGAGGGAGAGGCGGCTGCTGGTACAGAGGATTAAGACTCAGGCAGTCCCGGGGATATATCACTATCTTAACCTTAGCAGGGTAAAATACAAAGGGGTGGTGGGCAAGCTGTTTGCCGCCTCCAATAGGGATTGGATCATCCATGAGCCAGGAGAATTTCATGTTCGCTCTGACGGCACCCTGTTCATGGACCTGGAAGGCTTGACCAGTGAAAACGATTTTCACTGTAACGCCTATGAGCCTGCCGTAAGGATGCTGACCTCAATCGGCGCCTGGCCGATGTTTGCCTATACCGCCACCTTGAATTCATCTCTGATGTATATGACCGAGTGGAACCTACCCCCAGGCAGTATGTTTAACCCGCAAAACCCCTTTGCAGCTACAGTCATGTCTCTGGCCGAGGTTGGTAAATACGTCTTCATGTTTCACAGCACTCTCAACTACTCATTTTTCGCCAGGGGCTTTCTCGAAGAGTGCTTAGGACGAGAGTGCGACGGAGTCGGATATGGACTGGCTGGGGTGATGGCTGATGGATTTCGGTGGGCTGGTGGCGATATGTCCCTTATCACCTGCTCCAGTTCTAAGGCGTTTCCCTACAGAGACGGAATACCTGCCTCAGTCTGCTCACCCAATCCGGCACCAGACCAGGGTGAGACGGAGCTGGGTGAATTCATACAGCCGACCAATCTGAATATAGGCAGAAAGTTGGTGCCCAATTACTGCGGACATGGCAAGTTCAGAGGCGGCCTGGGAATAGGTATGTGCCAGATGATTACTGACCCGGGGCGGGCTTTAATCGTCGCCGTTTTTGCTTCCAGTGGGGGGATGGGCCGAGCTGGCATGGGGATGTGCGGCGGCTATCCCGGACCCAACGATGTTGTTCTCTTTGCCCATGATACCAATATGAAGGAACTTCTAAAGGAGGGCAAGCCCTATCCCAGGGATTTCGTTGAGGTGAGGGAGTGGATTAAAGAGGGTAAGTTGAAGGCCGGTAGTGTGGAGGTCTATAACACTGCCACTCCCAACATTCCGTGCAAGGACGGCGACATATTTGCCAGTGCCAGCACTGCCATGGGCGGCTGGGGCGATCCTCTAGAGCGAGACCTCAGCCTGATTGAGAACGACATCCACTACGGCTGGGTGACGGCAGATGTGGCCAAGTCTATTTATGGAGCGGTGACCGACGAAAACGGCAAGGTAAAGGCGGCTGAGACCAATGAGCTGCGGCGGCAGATGCGCCACAGGCGAAAGGAGAGGTCAGTTGATGCCAAGGATTGGTGGAAGAAAGAAAGGGAACAAGTTCTAAAGAAGGAGTTCTCCGAGGATGTTTACAATATGTACGCCGATTGCTTGAAATACCAGAAGTTCCGCCGTGAATTCATGGGGATGTGGCAGTTGCCCCAGGACTATCAACTATAGGCCTTGCATATCCCTCCCCTCTCAGAATCTATCCTTTACAGTTAGTCCCTCTTCTCCTACTGTCTCCGCTAACTCTTGGTGAAGCTCGGGGCAATAGTTTGTAGCCACATTGGGCATCTCCAGGTTAACTAGCCCCTCGCTGGTAGCAATCGCCAGACACACTTCATCTTGACCAGGGTAATGCCTGATAATATCCAAAAGGCGATGAAGTCGCGCCAGGTCTTCTTGTTCGTTCTCCGTTTGAGCTATAGTAATTAGCAGTTGCTTCCCCCTGGGCGAAGGCTCTGCGGGGGAAGAGACAAGCCCCTCCTCTACACCTGCTTCAGGGCGATATTGGTGAACCTGCTGGCAAACCAACTGCACCCCTTCTTGCCTTGCTCTCACCTTCCCCTGAATCAGAAGTACATTACCCTCCTCCCAAAGCTTCTCCGTTTGCTGATAAAGCTCTGCCCAGCAACTAACCTCAATGCTGCCTACCAGGTCCTCTAGAACTGCGGAAACAAAAGGACGCTTGCTTTTGGTAAATCCATGCCTCAATGAAGTAACTATGCCCGCTACGGTCACCACCTGCCCTACCATCTCAGCCTCAATTTGCCCACAAAAAGCTGTAGTATCTGAGGCTAAGTGGCGGGCAGCCTGGGTGAAAGGGTGGTCTGAGAGATATGCCCCCAATAATTCCTTCTCCCATTTTAATTTCTCCTTTGGGAGAGCATCAATCTCTTCTAACTCCATCTCTGGTAGAGGCATGGCAACACTCTTCCCCCATAAGTCAAACATACTGGCTTGCCCCGTCTCCTGTAACCTTTGCTCCCGCTGCGATAGCCAGAGGATACGATCAACCCGATGAAGCAATGCCCCTCGATTGCCCAGGGAGTCCATTGCCCCTGCCTTAATCAGGCTTTCCATCACCCTCTTGTTCATACCGCGTAAGTCAGCCCTCCGGCAAAAATCCTCTATAGACTTGAACGGCCCACTCCTCTCCCGAGCTATTAGAATAGGGGTGATAGCGCTAACCCCGACATTCTTTATATCAGCTAGTCCAAAACGGATAGCACGCTCACCATCTCCCTCAATGCTGAAGCTGGCTTGGCTCTTATTAATGTCAGGGGGTAAAACCCTGATGCCTAGCCTCTGACAGCCAGCTACGGCCATGGCTACCTTCTCCTGCTGACCACTGTTAGTAGTGAGGAGAGCAGTCATATACTCTACGGGATAGTTTGCCTTAAGATAAGCCGTCTGATAGGCAATCATGGCATAACTGACACTGTGGGCTTTATTAAAGGCATAGCCGGCAAAGGGTTCAATAAGGTTGAAGACCCCCTCAGCTACCTTAGGGGAAAAACCTTTCTCCCTCGCTCCCTTAATGAAGCGGAGTCTCTCCTTTCGCATTATCTCTGGGACCTTCTTTCCCATGGCCTTACGCACTATATCGGCTTCCCCCAAAGTGTAGCCGGCAATGGTTTGCACAATACGTAAAACCTGGTCCTGGTAGACAATTATGCCATGAGTCTCCTCCAGGATTTCAGCCAAGGCAGGGTGGGGGTAATAGATAGGCTCCAAGCCCTGCTTGGCGCTGATGAAGGTAGGGATATGCTCCTTTGGACCGGGGCGATAGAGCGCCACCATAGCGGCAACATCGCTGAAGTTGGCCGGCTTCAATTCCCTGAGGTAGCGCCTCATCCCCCCTCCTTCCAATTGAAAGACACCGCTGGTTTCCCCTGAGGAAAGAAGCGCAAAGGTCTTAGTATCATCTAAGGGAAGATGAGATAGGTCAAGCTCCACCCCGCGATTTTGAGCTATGATTTCTTTCACTCTGGCTAAGATAGTAAGGTTAGCCAGCCCTAGTAGATCAAGCTTGAGCAAGCCGATCCGAGATATATCCTCCATGCCAAATTGGGTCATTACCATACCCTTAGCATTGCCTTTACTCACCTGCTGCAGAGGCACATAATCGACTAAAGGCTCCCTAGATATGACCACACCAGCAGCATGGGTGCTGGCATGACGCGCTACCCCTTCAAGCTTCATCGCCGAGTCAACCAGTCCATGCACCACGGAGTCCTCCTGGTAAATGTGCTGTAGTTCACTATTCTCCTGCAAGGCCTTCTCCAGAGTCATCCCTACCCCAAAAGGCACCAGCCTGGCTATCTGGTCAACCTGCGGGTAGGGCATACCTAAAGCCCTCCCTACATCCCTCAGGGCTGCCCTGGCTCCCAAAGTACCAAAGGTAATAATCTGGGCTACATGGTCATGACCATACTTTTCAGCCACGTAGGAGATAACCTCATCCCGGCGTTCGTCCTGAAAGTCAAGGTCAATATCGGGCATCTCCTTACGCTCCACGTTGAGGAACCTCTCAAAAACAAGCCCATGTATCAGTGGGTCAACATCGGTAACACCCAAGCAATATAGAATCAAGCTAGCAGCGGCACTCCCCCGCACCCCGCAGAGGATGTTATGTCGCCTGGCAAAGGAAACGATATCCCACACCACCAGGAAGTAATGGGCAAATTGGGTCTGCCGCACCACCTCCAGCTCATACTTCAGGCGGCTCTCCACTTCGGGGGTGAGGCGGGGATAGCGCTGGGCCAAACCCTGCCAGCAAAGCTCAGCCAGGTGTTCGTCAGCCGTCTTGCCTTGAGGCAGGTCAACCTGGGGGAGGTGAAGCCGACCAAACTCCAATTCCAAGTGGCATGCCTGGGCAATGCCCTGAGTATTCTCTAAAGCTTGAGGGAGGTCAGAGAAAAGCCCTGCCATCTCTTCAGGGCTTTTGAGGTAAAAGAAGTCCCCGGCCATCTTCATTCGCCGCTCATCATGGACAGAGGTGTTGGTCTGGATGCAGAGGAGGAGGTCATGCCATGAGGCATCCTGCTTATCCACATAATGAACATCGTTGGTAGCCACCACAGGGATATCCAGCTCGCTGCCCAGGGAAAGAAGCCCCTGGTTGATTTGCTCTAGCTCTGGAATGGGATGCCTTTGAATCTCCAGGTAGTAATCCCCGAAGACCTGCTTATACCATAAGGCGCTTTCCCTTGCCTCCTGGTAGCGCCCTTCTAAGATAAGGCGAGGTATCTCCCCATGAGCACAGGCAGAGAGGGCGATAAGCCCCTCATGGTGTTGAGCCAGAAGCTCCTTATCTACCCTTGGCTTATAATAGAAGCCCTCCAGGTGAGCCTTGGTAGACAGCCTGAGCAGATTTTGATAGCCCTCCTTGTCCTTAGCCAGCAGAAGAAGGTGATAGGGGTCCTTTTCAGCAGAGGTCCGCTGCTGCCGACTTGATACCGCTACATAGAATTCACAGCCGATAATCGGCTTTATGCCTGCTTCTTTAGCCTGAAGGTAGAATTCAATCACCCCGTGCATGGCGCCGTGGTCAGTGATAGCCAGGCTATCCATACCAAACTCCTTCGCTCGGGAGACTAGATGAGGGATGCGGCATAGCCCATCAAGGAGGCTGTATTCAGTATGGACATGGAGGTGAGTGAACATTAAGCTCGATCTCTACTTATAGCTTAACCCTTTGTAAGGGCAGACCTTTAGGTCTGTCTGCCTTTCGGACAGGTCTAAAGACCTGTCCCTACATTCTGGGGAAAGCCCGCCACCATTATACCACTGACCCCTCCCTTAACAAAGGCCTCAGCCAGTTTGACAGAGAACTGAGTAGGATAGTAAATTAAGGCAAATTGTATCGGAAGGGCAAGTCCCCTTGCCCTAAGCACTCCAAAAAAAAGTGAGAAAGCTGCAATTGCTGTCTATCGGGTTAGCCTTTATTATGGCCCCTATGCTAGGTGCCCCGTCAGCAGTGGCAAGTTCACTCCCTAGGTGGACCTTCACGGTCTATCTTGACAACCCATATCACTTTGCTCAGCTAGTGGAGCTGAATAACAATGTAACGGATACATTATGGGACGAATTACTACTCACATATTACGGCGAACCATCAGTGAGCCTCGACCCCT
>CAZNKW010000081.1:0-5544 GCA_964573655.1 uncultured Dehalococcoidia bacterium | reverse complement strand
TAGACTTTAAGGGAATCTCCAGCTATCACGATGAGGCTAAGGGGGGACAGCGGGGTCCAAACATCATCTTCTGTTTCACTCTAGACGGAGTGAGGATTTGCCACCTGGGTGACCTAGGGCATCAGCTAGATGCCTCACAGATGGCTGAGATTGGAGAGGTAGACATATTATTTCTCCCTGTAGGGGGTGTTTACACCATAGACGCCAAGGGTGCCACTGAGGTTTGCGCCAAGCTGAATCCGAAGGTAGTCCTCCCGATGCACTACAAGACCGCCAAATGTGGCTATCCTATAGCCAAGGTTGATGATTTTCTACGGGGCAGAAAGAATGTCCGTCAGCTTAATGCCAGTGAGACGGAATTCAAAAAGGAGCAACTTCCTTCTGCCACAGAAACGGTAGTCCTAAAGCATGCCCTGTAGTGGTTAGGTGAGGGTGAATCCCCCTCCCTCTAACTCCCTCACGCTAGGGGAGGAAGAGATACAAGGAATCTGCAATTAGGTTATAATTAAGCGGACTAGAGGAATTCCACTTTGAAAATAATTCGTGACCTCCAAGTTGCTAAGTCTACCATATTAAAACGCCTCCCCCTGGAGCTTCAGGAAATCCCACCAGGGCTGAAACAAAGGATAAAAGAAGCCTTCGCTGAGGAGTTAACCCCACAACAAGTGGTGGAGCGGATCATAGCTGATGTCCGCTCCAAAGGGGACGCCGCCCTCTTCGATTATACTAAGCGGCTTGATGGGGTGGAAATAAGCAATTTAGAGGTAAAAAGGGAGGAAATCGCTCAGTCTTACACCAAGGTAAGCCAGGAACTGGTCTCAGCTCTCAATCTTGCTGCCCAGAGAATCCAGGCTTTCCACCTTAACTATAAGCGTCAAAGCTGGGTTGACTTCGGTGAGGGTGGTCTGGGACAGTGGTTTCGCCCGCTGGAAAGAGTGGGAATCTACATCCCTGGCGGCACAGCCTACTATCCTTCAACACTTCTCATGACAGCCATTCCGGCTAGGGTGGCAGGGGTGAGGGAAATCATCCTTACCATCCCGCCACGAGAAGGGGCAATCCCTCCAGCCCTACTAGCCGCAGCCGATATTGCCCAGGTTGACCGTATTTTTAATATCGGCGGTGCTCAAGCTATTGCTGCTTTGGCTTTCGGTACCCCATCTATCCCCAAGGTAGACAAAATATGCGGTCCAGGCAACATCTTTGTGCAGCTGGCTAAGAAAATGGTCTACGGCATGGTTGGTATTGATGGAATATACGGACCGACTGAGATAATTATCCTTGCTGATGAAACTGCCAATCCGGTTATCTGTGCGGCTGACCTACTAGCTCAGGCGGAACACGATCCCCTAGCCTCTGCCATTTTGATTACTACCTCATCAGAGCTAGCAGCCAGAGTTAACCAAGAGATAGAGAACCAGTTAATTAGATTGGAGCGACGGGAAATCGCCGCCATCTCGCTAGAAAACAAAAGCGGCATAATATTGGTTACCGATATGGAACAAGCTGCAAAGCTAATCAATGATTACGCCCCGGAGCACCTCTCTTTGATGATGCGGGATGCCTGGTCTTATTCAGAGAAGATAAAAAATGCTGGTGGTGTCTTTATAGGCGAGGACTCCCCTGAAGTTGTGGGCGATTACATCGCTGGCCCATCTCATGTCATGCCCACCGGGGGCACTGCCCGCTTTAGTTCCCCCCTGACTACAAACGATTTCCTCAAGGTAACCAGTGTAATAGCCGTAGACAGAGAAACCTTAAAAGCCATAGGTCCGGCGGCAGCCACCATCGCCCAAGCCGAAGGATTTAGTGGACATGCTCGCGCACTAGAGGTAAGATTAGCTAAAAGCCGAAAGAAAAAGAACCAAACAGGGTATTTGAAATGACAGAAACAAAGGGTGTTGTTGGTGTCCGTTTTCAACCAGCAGGAAAGGTGCATTACTTTGACCCCCTGGGGATGGAACTAGAAATAAATGAACATGTGGTAGTGGAAGGAGAGCATGGTCTCAAAATAGGGAGGGTGGTCATTGCGCCGAAGCAGGTAATAGCCAGTGAGCTAAGTGAACCACCAAAACCGGTGCTTCGTAAGGCAAGCCCTGAAGACCTGCAACAGCAAGAAAAGGGGAGGCAGAAAGAACAAGAGGCTCTTTCCAAGTGTGAAGAACTGGCTACTAAGCTCGATCTGCCAATCAAACTCCTCGGTGCTGAAAGCAACCTCGATTTCAGCCACCTTACCCTCTTCTTCTATGCCGAGGGAAGAGTTGACTTTCGTCAACTAGTTCGAGAGCTATCAGCATCCCTTAAAGCCCGGGTAGAGCTTCACCAGGTAGGACCTAGGGATAAAGCTAAACTTATGGGAGGAGTCGGTAGATGTGGTTACCCCTTGTGCTGCGCTACTTTTTTGACTGAATTTACCCCCCTCTCTATTAAGATAGCTAAGGAGCAGAGCCTTTCTCTGGAACCGACGAAAATCTCTGGCGTCTGCGGCAGGTTACTTTGTTGCCTTGGTTATGAAACTGAGCTATACCGACTTATGAAGGAGAAATTGCCTCCTCTGGGTCAGCAGGTGATGACACCACTGGGGGAGGGAAGTGTCACCGCAATAAATCCACTGAAGGAAACAGTGACGGTGCAGCTGGAGAGTGAAGCAATAATAGAATTGCCAGCTGCTGATGTTATTAAGAAGCGCCCCGAAGGGGAAAGCAGGGAACAAGCCTCTAAGACCTAATTGGCAGCAACAAGGAACTTCTGCCATTCACTGTGGGTGCGCAGATACTGATAAGGAACGTAAAAGCTATCTGGCCGGGGAATAAGAGGGCGGTGGATGAGTTTCATTCCCGCTTCCATTGGTGTTCGGCCCGCTTTGCGGCGGTTACAGGAAAAACAGCAGCTAACTACATTTTCCCAATCATGCCTCCCCCCTTGACTACGGGGGATAATGTGGTCTAGGGTCAACTCTTTAGTCTCACGTCCACAATATTGGCAGGTATATTTATCACGGTTAAACACCTCAAAGCGAGTCAGCCTCCTTTGGAAGCGAGGACGCTTAACTAAATAAGTAACTCGAACTATCGAAGGGATAGGCAGGGAACAACTAATCGCATGTACTATGCCCAGGCCGTTCTCTAGTACCTCAGCCTTGCCTTGGAGGATCAGAACTACTGCCCGTCGAACCCGGCAAATGTTGATCGGCTGGTAGTCTTGGTTCAGAACGAGAACCGGCATATTTATAGTATCCACAGGTTCTCCATATATAATACTCCTGAAAAGTCACTGGCAACTTTTCAGCAAATTTGCCCCACCCACCATCAGGGGGTGGTCTACCGCTAAAAGCCTAGGCTTTCAGCAGTCTTCAAAGCTGCTTCATTTTACCAGAAGAGGTTCCTCTATGCAACCCTGAGTAAACTCCTTGCGCCATACCCAATTTGCACAAAAACAATCATCCGTCGTGACAGGAGTCACAACGCTACAGCTCCCAGGAGACCCTGTCCTTCAGGACGGGGGCTGCCACATAGCGAAGCAGCCAACGGTGGCATTCATGCCACCCACCCCACTTGCGTGCTGAAGTGCCTAAAGCAGATGCTCCAGGCAGAGCACTTTCAGGCTTGATAGAAAGAGGGCTTTTTGCGGTTAAGATAGCTGGCACTATTGAGTGAAGCCACTAGCGGGTGATAGAATAAGAGGCTGGGCCTGGGGCTCGGAGTCTTAAATCTCCTTTCACAGTACAGGAAGTGCTAGCTCACTTTAGGGATAGGACAACCCAACTTGAAAGGCTGCATTATCATAGTGGTAAACCTGGATAAAAGGCAGGAAAGCACTTACTTGGCTTACAGGGCGTGATGAGAATGCCAAAGGCAGAGGTGAAGGAAGTCAATATCTATTACAAAGTCCATGGGCAGGGAGAACCCCTACTCCTGATAATGGGATTGACCGGAATTCAGAGGGCGTGGGTCTTCCAAATCCGTGCTTTCAAGAAGTATTACCAAGTAATTACCTTCGACAGCAGAGGTAGGGGAAAAACTGACAAACCCAGCGAACCCTATACTGTCAAGATGATGGCAGAGGATACAGTTGGTTTGATGGACTATCTCAAAGTCGATAAGGCTCACATACTAGGGATATCTTTAGGAGGCATGATTGCCCAGGAGATGGCCATTAATCACCCTGAAAGGGTGAGGAAGCTCATCCTAGCATCCACTACTGCCGGAGGAAGAGCAATAGGTGATACTCCGTTAGAGCTACAAAGAGCTATGGGTCTTAAGGGGGATTCCTCTGAAGCAAATATGAGAGGTGTGGATTTCAGGAGTATGGATTTCGAAAAGGTAATGAGGGCCACAGTTTCCTTATCTTTTAATAAGCGGCTATTTAGGATGGTCTTCGTGCCTCTATCTAAAATCCATCTGAAACGGATCGGGCTTAGCAATTTTATGGCACAATTTGTAGCTACTAGAACTCATAACACATTGGACAGGCTACACCTGATTGAAGCCCCTACCCTGGTGATAACTGGAACCAGAGATAGACTTGTGCCGCCTCACTACTCAGAAGTGCTTGCCAGTAGGATACCTCATGCCAGGTTGGTTAAAGTCGAGGGTGGCTCGCACTCACTTTTTATGGAAATGAGGGGCAGGTTTAATAAAGAAGTCTTAGATTTTCTAAGAACTAGCTAAAAGAGTTAGGTAGCGTTGACCTATGGCTCATGCGGCAGCCCTTTTAGGTATTCTATCACCTCAGCCACTACAAAGAGTGAACCGGTGGCACAGATAAGGTCTCTTGGCTTTGCTTCAGCTAGCGCTAAATCTACCGCTGAAGGTACATCCTCCGTTGCTCGTGGCTTCACACCCCACTTCGAGAATTCGGCTCTAAGCTCAGAGGTAGCTACAGCACGGGGGTGATGAGAACGGGTAACAATGATCATGCTAGGAAGAAGGGAAAGCTCAGCCACTATCCCGGCAATGTCTTTCTCCTGAGAGGTGCCCACAATAAGAAGGGCATTGTCAAAGTCAAAATACTGTTTCAGTGCCTCCCTTAACTTCATGGCAGAGTCAGCGTTGTGAGCACCGTCAACCACAAACAGGGGATTGTGCTGTAAAATCTGGAGCCGTCCCGGCCAATGAACCTGCGACAGCCCCTTGGCTATGCTCTCGGGCGAAACTTTTGCCCCGAGATCAGCCAAGACCTCCAAAGCTAAAACTGCCACAGCGGCATTCTCCAACTGATGCTCACCGAGTAGAGGGATAGTCAGGTCATAATCCCCTCTTGTCCCCTTTAGCTGAAAGGATTGAGCTGAAGCGCTGAAATTGTTCCTTTGCCAGGTGACTTCCTCCCCCACCTTGATCAAACTTGCCCCTCTTTCCCGGCACACCCTTTCTATCACTGCCGATGCCTCCGGAGACTGACGAGCAGACACTACACTGCTCCCCGGTTTGATGATGCCTGCCTTCTCCATAGCTATCTGGGCCAGGGTATCGCCTAAGACCTCAGTATGGTCGAAGCTTATAGAGGTGATAATACATACCTCCGGCTTCACCACATTGGTAGCGT
>CAZNKW010000080.1:2626-5684 GCA_964573655.1 uncultured Dehalococcoidia bacterium | reverse complement strand
TAGCCAAATCCAGTCCCCCAGCTATTCTTGATGATCCAATAGCCACCGTTGCCTATACTGGGGTCATCCTTATATCCCACGATGACAACAGCATGATTGGTGCCGCCCACTGGGCCAGGATCCGGATAGTAATCGTTAGAATTGTGATGAGTCTGCCCCCAGCTCTTGAAGTCGCTTGTTGCCGTCATATAGGTCACCAGGGGACCCTTCTCTATTAGCTGACTTTTTATGGCGTCCCTCTCGGAAGGAAGAGAAGGATACCAGCACCCATAGTCCGAAATCGGTATAAGTTGGCTTTCCCAATCAGAGCATTTACTAGAGCAAGGAATGCTACTATTAGCCTGATAGGGGAAACACAATTCAGGGATTATTCCTCCTTCGGACTTTATATATTGGAAAGCCAGATAGGAGTTCCCTCCAGAGCAGCTTCCGGCTGCTGGCAAGCAAGATAACACGTATTGTTCCGAGAGATCCAGGTCAAGGGTTGGGCTCCCCTCCTCAATGTTAATCACGGTTTCTAAAGCACCGACGGCAGCAAAGTCCCAGCAGGAACCGCATGACCCCTGGTTCCTTGGCTGAGTAGTCCAATCGCCACCGGCATAGTTTCGCCAACTGAAGGAAGAAGGCGCTTGTACTACCTCTGGTTTAGGGTCTGCCTGCGCCGGGTCTGGCATTAGGGGAACATATTCCATAACGGCACATATGTAGTCCGCCACATCTGACACATGACCCACTACAACACCATCAGCATCCAGGGGTAAGGCCTCTTCTCCGGTTGTTGTATCTGTAGCGGTATTAAAGACTGATGCTGGAGGGTTGCTTGGCTCTACGTTACTATCTAATGCTTCTGCTGATGCCAGACCAGTGGCAGCGGCTAACAATGTCACCGCGGCTATCAACAATGCCATCGCCACTGGAAGCGATAATGCTGCCAATCTTATCTTGGGATTTTCTTTCATCTTACTTAGCCGCCAGGTAAGACTGGGTCACCAGCGTTCTCTATCGGGCCATAGGCGCCGCTTCTTTTTCCCTATACCCTTACGCTTTTCATCAGGCCGCGCCCATAGGACTGCATTGCCCCCATTTGCCCCAGCAACAAGTGACTACTCTCTCTAGTCCCTCAGGAGACCCCTTTCGATTTTGAATGATTTCTCTGACTCTATCGTATTATTCTTACTGCGCACTTCGTAAGGACAACCGGGCTAATGTAATCGAATAAATAGGGTCGATTTGATGAGCCTAATAGGTCATGAGGGGAAATTTATGCATTTACCAAACAAAAAGGCTATTTAGAAATGTAGGTGAGGCTGTCCGAAAGCTTCATGTCGGGTAGGTTGCCCGACGTCGGGCAACCTACCCACTATTTATGTCGTCACATGTCATCACATATAGTAGCCCCCTGACAGGGACTTCAAGCGTTAAGCGTTAGCGGTCATGATATAGCGGCGGGCGCTTTTCAAAAAAGGAAGCCTTGGTTGCCTCCTGAGCATCCTCAGTGAAGCCGCAAAGGACATTGCCTCGTCCTTCCAGTTGGGTAGCCGCCACTAGGCTCGGAGCATCAATGTTAATGTTGAGCAATTCCTTTGTCATCCTTAGCGCGAAGGGGGTGGCGCCGAGCATCTCCTGGGCTAGCTCCGTAGCAGCTTGGTCTAGTTGATCCTCAGGCACCAATCGGGACACAAAGCCGATCTTCTCAGCAGTAGCCGCATCCATTATTCGACCCGTATAGAGGTATTCAGCCGCCCGTGATAAACCAATCAGACGGGGTAGAAAATAGGAGGAGCCCATGTCACCACCGGAGTACCCGATTCGGATGTTGTTAGCATTGAAGCGAGCCGATTGACTGGCCAGGCGCACATCACAGGCCATAGCCAGGCTGAAGCCACCTCCGACAGCCGGGCCACGAATTGCTGCTATAAGTGGTTGGGGTGCCTGACGCATCTGTATGACAACATCACTGACAGCTCGCTGCAGTATATGCCTATGTGTAGCAGAACTAGCAGGGCCTTTCTCGTTTGACGCATCCTTGTCCATAAGCCCAGCCAGATCCTTCATATCGAAGCCAGCGCAGAAGGCCCGCCCTGCACCACGCACAACGACCACCCAAGCCTCCAGATGCTCTTCGAGGCTGCTAAAGAAGTGCCTCAACTCCTGAATCATCTCCACCGACAGGGCATTGAGCCGGTGGGGCCGGTTCAAAGTAAGCCAGCCGATATGGTCACGGCACTCGAATTCCAAGGTTTTGTATGTCATAGCATCCTCCTTTGTTGATTTGGCAATGTTAGCACCCCCATCAAGGCCAGTCAACGGCTGCTGAAGCCATCCACCAGCTACAGCGCAGGTTTGTTCCACAACATAATGTACAATGCCGCACAGGCGTAAAAGCGACTACCTTCTAACCAACGGGTTCCGGGTGCGAGCCTCTCTATTCATAGCATGATTAATTGGGCTGGCGATAAGTCAGAGGTAAATCAACAGTATGAACGGAGCTTGTGGCAGAATTCCCTCAAGTTTTGGACAATGAAATCACCTTTTTCCTTCCCCTGCCTCTCGAGATAGAAAGCTCTAATGCCAAGCTCTTGCGGCGCGGTGAAATCGAAAAGGCGATGGTCTCCAACGTGAGCCATTTCCTCAGGCTTTATGTCAAGAATCTGGCATATCTTCAAATAAACATCAGGTGTCTTCTTCACTTCACCAAAGTCAGAAGTGGAAGAAAAGATGTTGTCGAAATAGTCCCTGAGCTCAGTTGCCCCCAGTTCAATATCGATAAATTCCTCTGAGGCATTGGTGGTCACAATCAATTTGTAGTCCTTGCTTAGTTCTTTTAAGACGGAAGGTACTTCGGGGAAGGGTTTTATCTCATGCTGGAAACTTTTCAGTAGCCCTCTCCAATCCTCGCCCAGACCAAAGAACCTGAACCAGTATTTAATATCGTACCACTCTTTTCTCTTCTCACCCACTCTTTCATATTCCCTAAACACATATTCCTTTGCCTCTTCCAGCGGTATCCCCTTGGCGAGAGAGAATAACTTGGGGACACCCTCCCCCCAAATAAGCT